>DVFT01000197.1 GCA_018713105.1 Candidatus Limivivens merdigallinarum
GAACATGTTTTACTCCTTTTATGGATGATTGTCAAGTTAGGTTGACATAATAGTTGCTATGATGGTCATTCACAGGGGAAATTGAACAGAGGTCGCCGGGATAAAAAAGAAGGTAGAGCAGGATTGTTATAGAAACAGGAACTATTTTGATAGAAAATCCAGGAGCTGTCACGTATAATGACAGTATCTGTACCGAACATCAAGGAAAAACAGCGGCTGCGCAAAGACTTGATGGCAGGACGGAATATCCGCAAGGAATCATGAGGAGGAAGAAGATGGATAACAGAGAACGAAGAGATTTGGGAATGGCATATATTTCAGACGACACAATTATGGAGGAACAGAAGGTATGCAGGAAGATCCTGCAGCAGCTGAATACGGCGGATCGTTCGGATTTTGAGACGATCGGGACTATAGTGAAGGAGTTGTTCGGGAAATCGGAGAACGCTTTTGTAAATCCGCCGTTCTATTGTGATTACGGAAAGCACATTGAGGTTGGCAGGAATTTCTTTGCCAATTACAACTGTACGATTATTGACGTGGCAAAGGTACGGATCGGCGATAACTGCCAGATGGCGCCAAATGTAGCCATCTATACAGCAGGGCATCCGGTTCACCCATTTGCCAGGAATTCCATGTATGAATACGGGATTGAGGTGACCATCGGGGACAATGTGTGGATCGGCGGAAATACCGTCATCCTGCCGGGAGTCCATATTGGAAGCAACACCGTGATCGGCGCCGGAAGCGTGGTGACGAAGGACATCCCGGACTGGGTGATCGCAGCAGGCAATCCCTGCAAGGTGATCCGGAAGATCACGGAGGAAGATAGGAGGTTCTATTTTAAGAATCAGGAATTCGATCCGGAGGCCTGGGAGGCGGTGAAGGACCGGACCAACTGACGGAAAATTGCACAGATGTTCAGCAAGGAAAACTTTGAGAAACTTGGAGGTGTGGGAGCTGGCTTTATAAAAACTTGAGGAATCTAGGAATCCATGATAGAATAAGACGGAATAAAAGGGAAATGATAAAGGTGGAGTAAATGAAATGACGAAAAAGAATAATTCCCTGTTTTCGGCTTATCAGGTCAGTCATCAGGCACTCAAGACGACGGTGTTTGTTGTGATCCTGGCTGCTGCGATCGGATTGATCCTATGGAATATGTCTGGGCTGAACCGCGCTATCGGGAAAAGTACAGAGTCATATGTATATGAGGTTTCAGAAAAATGGACGGATGCAATAGAAGCCAGATTTGATACCTATGAGCTTGCGCTTCAGCTGGTGGCGGATTCGATACCGAGACTTTCCGATGAAGAGGCTGTGGAGGAATTTCTGAACCGAAAGAGCAGAATTCTGGAGTTTGATCAGCTGGTCACGGTAGATAGGAATCGAAAGATTATTCCGGATGATTTCAAGTTTACGAATTATGAAGATATAAGTGGAATCGCAGCCTCTTTTGAAAAGGAGGAGACGATCGTCTCTGCGGAAGGGGACGACTTAATGTTTTCCACCCCGGTCTATGAAAATGGCAGTGTGGACAAAGTACTGGTAGGAATTCGCAGCAGAGAGAATGTGCAGGCACTGATCCAGTCCAAAAGCTTTGGGGGCAGCAGCCTGACCTGTATTATAGACAGTGAGGGGCAGGTGATTATTTCTCCAGCAGATGTGAAGCCTTTTCTGCAGCTGAATGATATTTTCGCTACGGAAAAAGATGATCCGGCCAGGAGAAATGTCCTGAAAATGGAACAAGATATCATAGAAGGAAAATCGGATGTCTTTACCTTTACGGCAGCAGATGGATCGAGACTGGTTCTGTCCTATCATCCGTTAGGGGTCAATGACTGGGTTCTCTTAACCTTGGTGGCGGCAGACCTGATTTCCGGGGAGACCAATACCTATGTGCTGTATAGCATTGTCATTGTAGGAGCAATGGTTTTGCTGTTTGGCGGATTTTTCCTGAACTTACTCTGTTTTTACAGAAAGAGTAAGCGAGGATTGGAGAAGATCGCATTTTGTGACCCTGTCACCGGTGGAAGGAATAATGCGGCATTCCAGTTGGAATATCGGGAAAAAATGATCGGCCAGGAGCAGTATCCCCATACGATTGCGCTTATGAATGTGAAGAGGTTTAAGTTTATCAATGAGAACATGGGGATCCAGAGCGGAAACGAGATTTTGAAATTGATCTATCATGTCCTCAGCAGCCAGGTGGGAGAAGATGAGATGGTGGCAAGGGGGGAAGCAGATTACTTTTTCCTTTATCTTAAAGATGCAGAGGAAACGGTTGTCAGGGAGCGTTTGACCAGGATGGTTCGCCAAATCCATGACCGTGCAATCCATTCTGAACTCCGGTATTATCTGGAGATGCGGCAGGGGGCATGTATTGTAAGGGAACCGGGGCAGGATGTGTCTGCAATCCAGGAACGTGCCAGGATCGCCTGCCGTTATCCCAATGTGGAACGGGAGTGTGTTTTTTACAGCTCCCAGATTGCAGAGCCGCTGAAGAAGGAACAGGAGCTGAACGCAATTTTTGATCATTCCATTGAAAAGGAAGAGTTTCAGGTATTTCTGCAGCCCAAGGTTAGGCTTGAGGATGGACGGACACAGGGCGCGGAAGCATTGGTGAGGTGGATCACTTCCGATGGAAGGATGATCCTCCCTTCGGATTTTATCCCGGTCTTTGAAAAGAATGAGAATATCTGCCGCCTGGATTACTATGTTTTTGAAAAGGTGTGCCAGTGCCTGAGGCGATGGATGGATAACGGGATCCAGCCCGTCCCTATAGCGGTGAACCTGTCCCGTGCTCATGTGAAAAATCCGGATTTTCTGGAAGAATTTGCCAAGACAAAAGAACGTTACGCTATTCCTGACGGGATGCTGGAACTGGAACTGACAGAGTCCATCTTTTTCGATGAAGAGCAGAGGGAGTTGGGAAAGCAGGGGATTGATAAGATGCATGCCGAGGGATTTTTGTGCTCTTTGGATGATTTCGGGGTAGGATTTTCTGCACTGGCGCTGCTGAAAGAGTTCAATGTGGATACGATTAAACTGGACCGGCAATTTTTTCTGGATATCGATTCTGAAAAATCAAGGAGTATCATCGCCGCGTTCCTGAGGTTGGGAGAAAAACTGAACATACACATCGTTGCAGAAGGAATTGAGACGAAAAAACAGTTGGATTATTTGAAAAGTGTCCGATGCAATATGGTGCAGGGATATATTTTTTCCAAACCGCTGCCGATTCCGGATTTTGAGAAATGGAGAAAGGAAAGAGGGGAATAAAAATCCCCTCTTTTTTGTACAGGTGTATTGGAAAGGCCATTAGCGGCTTTGGCGTTGGCGGAAGAGACTTTGGGGGAATTCAAAGACCAGAAGAATACTGAGTACGATTGCCACTGCGATCTTCAAGGTCAGAAAGCCCCGTTCCCCTGCCAGGGAAAGCTGATTGGTCACTACATAATAGGCGGTCCAATAGATACCGGCACCCGGAACCAGAGGAAAGATTCCAGAGACGAGAAAAACGGTGACAGGGCAGCGTTTGCGTACAGCCAGAAGCCGTGACAGGAATACGACGACTACGTTGGCAAAAAAAGTAGATATAGGTTCCGTACAGAACAGAAGCAGAAGTTTGTAACAGACCCAGCCGCTGCCGCCGATTAGCCCGCAGTAGGCGTAATATCTGCGGGGAACCTGGAATAGCAGGGCAAAGGCGATGGTTCCAATGGAAGCGGCAAGAAATTCCAAAATAATCCTTACATTCACAGTAAGACCCCTCCTGAAACATAGTGATATGCGCTCATTACCAGTCCGACTCCCATGGCGATGCAGAAGGTAACCAGCAGAGCGTCCAGCATCCGGACAGAACCGGCAATGTAATCCTGATCAGCGATGTCCCGGATTGATGTGGTAAATGCAACACCCGGGACCAAAGGAATAATGGAGCCGATGATCATCTGCCCGAGATGATGTCCGAAGCCTGCCTGATACAGCAGTATGCAGATGAGTGTGACTAAGGCACCGCCGGAAATGTTGGAGGCGATCTTGGAGAGACGTCCCCGGACAATATATAATAGGAAGAGATAGAGCAGAAGCCCTGCCCCAAAAGCAGCCAAGCTGTCCAGAAAATTACCGCCGAACAGGAAGCAGAAGCAGCCGCTGCCGATTCCGGATGCAAGGACTTGGTGAGGTTTTGCTTTGGTAGGCATATCCCGGATTTGAAGAAGGAGTTGTTTCGCTTCAGCTGGGGGATGTTTCCCTTCCACGATTTCCCGGGAAAGCTGGTTTACAGCGGTTACCCGGTCGAGACGGGCTGCGTTTAAAGGAATATGCCGAACCCGGGCGAAATCCTGCTCGGTCTCGCTTCCAGCAGTCAGGAAGATCCCGCTGCTCAGGACGAAGGCATCGCCGGAGTTCACTCCGTAGGCGCTTAAGATTCGGGAAATGGTCTCTTCTACCCGGAAGATCTCGGCGCCGCTGGAAAGAAGAATATCACCAGCTAAGGAAGCCACATCCAGGGCCTCTCGCTTATCTGTTTTATCCATAGTTGTTCCTCCCTTGAATCGTTATCCCCATTATAACAAACTATGGCACAGAAGAAAATGGGGATTGCGCGAGAGATTTGCATTTTCGCCGTGAATATAGTATAGTGTTGCAGACAAAGATGAAAAATAGGAGGAGGCAGTTTCTATGCCAGACAGAATCACGATTACAGATTTTCAAGCCCCGGAGCTGGATGTCTATGCCAGGTTTACGGAGGCACAGCTTTTAAACCGTGCAGAACCGGAAAAAGGAATTTTCATTGCGGAGAGCCCCAAAGTCATTGAGCGTGCCTTGGATGCTGGCTGTGTCCCCATTTCCTTTCTGGTGGAGGAGCGGGAAGTGGAGGGAGAGGCAAAGCAGATCCTGAGGCGGTGCGAAAACACTCCGGTCTATACGGCCTCCTATGAGGTCTTGCGGGAGCTGACGGGATTTCCTATGACCAGAGGAGCCCTCTCTGCCATGTACCGGCCAAAGCCCAAAGAAGCAGGAGAACTCCTGAAAGACGCCAGGCGCGTCGCCGTTTTGGAAAATGTGGTAAATCCCACTAATGTGGGAGCTATTTTCCGTTCCGCGGCAGCCCTTGGCATGGATGCTGTGCTGTTAAGTGCGGACTGCAGCAATCCGCTGTACCGAAGGGCAATCCGGGTGAGTATGGGGACGGTCTTCCAGATTCCGTGGGCTTTCCTGGAAATAGGAAGCGATGGGACAAAGCTTCTCAGGCAATATGGCTTTCGGACGGCAGCGATGGCTCTGAGCGACGACTCCGTTTCCATTGAAGATGAACGGCTGGCTTCGGAAGAGAAGCTGGCAATCATCCTTGGAACGGAAGGAGATGGGCTCTCGGATGGGACGATCGCCGGATGCGACTATACGGTGAGGATCCCCATGTCTCATGGGGTAGACTCCCTCAATGTGGCGGCAGCCAGCGCCGTTGCATTCTGGCAGTTGGGGAGAAATCGTTAAGGGTTCGGCTTCACTGGGCTGGACGATGATAAAAATCGAACAAATATTCGAAAATATCTTGCATTTCCAGTTTCGACGTGGTATGATACAAACAAACGTTCGAAAAGGAGGCAAGCCTCATGCGTATTACACAATCACTCCCGCTTATGGAAAGGCTGAAGATTTTGACAGATGCTGCCAAATACGACGCCGCCTGTACTTCCAGCGGCACCTCACGCCGGGGAAGCGGACAAGGGATGGGAAACTGTGCAGATATGGGAATCTGCCACAGTTTTTCCGCCGATGGGCGCTGTATCTCTCTTCTGAAGATCCTGTTCACCAATGAATGTGTGTTTGACTGCCATTATTGTATCAACCGCTGCTCCAATGATATTCCCAGGGCTTCCTTCACCCCGGACGAGGTGTGCAGGCTGACCATAGAGTTTTACCGGAGGAACTATATCGAGGGGCTGTTCCTGAGTTCCGGAATCCTGAAGAACCCTGCCTATACCATGGAGCTGCTCTATCAGACGTTGTTCAAGCTCAGGAACGAATATCACTTCGAGGGCTATATCCATGTGAAGGCGATACCGGGCGCTCCGCCGGAGCTGATCCAGCAGACCGGCTTTTTGGCGGATCGCATGAGTGTCAATCTGGAACTGCCCACGTCAGAGGGACTGAAAAGACTGGCTCCCCACAAATCCCGAAGGACGATCCTTTCCCCCATGCGGCAGATCCAGACAGGAATCACGGCAAACCAGGAAGAACTGGCTCTCTGGAAGGGGACGCCAGCCTTTGTGCCGGCGGGACAGAGTACCCAGATGATCATCGGCGCTACGGGAGAGAGTGATTATCAGATTGTCAATGTGGCTGAGGCGCTGTACCAGAAGTTTGGCTTAAAGAGAGTGTTCTATTCAGCCTTTATCCGGGTGAATGAGGACGCCCTGCTGCCGGTGCTTCCCGGAGGTCCCCCTTTGCTGCGGGAGCACCGTCTCTATCAGGCGGACTGGCTGCTGCGCTATTACGGCTTTCAGGCAAAGGAACTCCTCAGCGAGCAGAATCCCAATTTCAATGTCTTTCTGGATCCGAAGTGCCATTGGGCACTGAACCATCTGGGGGAGTTTCCCGTGGAGGTGAACCGGGCGGGCTATGAGGCTCTTCTGCGCGTGCCTGGCATCGGTGTCAAATCTGCCAGAAGGATTGTGGCGGCAAGGCGGTTCGGTTCCCTCCGCTTTGAGGATCTGAAGAAAATGGGGGTAGTCTTAAAGCGGGCTGTGTACTTTATCACCTGCCAGGGCAGGACCATGTATCCCATCCGCCTGGAGGAGGATTACATTACCAGGAACCTCCTGAGTGTGAAGGAACGGCTTCCCTACGACATCGATGGCTTCCGGCAGATGAATCTGTTCGATGATATGAAGCTTTCCAGGATGCCGGGGAGGGAAGACTACCAGAAGGCGGTGAGCGGACAGTTATGACGATTTTGTTGTGCGAGGACAGCCCGGATGGGATTTTGACTGCCGTTTACGAAGCATATGCAAGCCGTCTGGGACATCAAAACCTGTCCCTTGAGCTGGCGGATGGAGCCAATTACCGCCTGTTTGCAGACTTTCGCCAGGTACAGACGGATGGGGAGAAGGCTTGTAAGGTGGCGTCCAAGGTAAAGAAGGCTTTGGGGCAGGAGACCTGGAGACAGATCTATCAGGCATGTCTGGCAGATTCCGGCGAGAAGGCGGATGCCATCTACCGGACGATTTTTCTGGGGCTTTCTTACCGGAATCCGCGGATCATGGAGGTCTTGTCAGAGCCGGCGGTCTATACGGTCTTTTCCCTGGCGAGGAAGATTGCCAACGAGGCGCACAGGTATCTGGGCTTTGTGAGATTTCAGGAGACGGATGCAGGGATCCTTTACGCCCAGATCGCGCCGGAGGGGCAGATCCTTCCTCTGATGGGGGATCATTTTGCCGACCGGTATCCCAGGGAACATTTTCTGATTGAGGATCTTCGCCATGATACCTGCCTGGTCCATGAGGCGGGAAAGCAGTGGTTTCTGGGGAGAGGGCTTGACATAGCGGGAAAGGAATGGGAGCCGTCCCGCAGGGAAGCCGAATACGTCCGGCTCTGGAGACAGTTCCACAGAACAGTTGCCATCGAAGAGAGGCAAAATTGGAACCTCCAGCGGCAGTTCCTGCCCCTGAAATTTCGTGTATACATGACAGAAAATTTCGGAGAAACCACGCGAAAGCGAAAAAATGAAGGGCTGAAAAAGACCGGGGGAAATTTAGGAGATCAAAATTGAATAAAAAGAAAGACCATCTTGTTTAAACAATTCGTCAAAATTGATAAAGGCAAAAGCTCAGGAGAAAGACCGGCAAGATTTGACAAAACCTGAAAGAAGTGGCATAATACGCCTGAATTTGGATTTAAGAACACATTCAAAGAAAGGATGAGTGTTATGGTAGAAAAAAGAATCAAGCTTACGGAACTGGATGATGTCAAAGAATTTGTCCGTGCAGCCTCCCAGTGTGATTTCGATATTGATGTATCTGACGTATCCTATAACAGGGTAGTGATCGACGCTAAATCCATTCTGGGTGTCTTAAGTTTGGGACTGAGCAAGGCATTGACGGTAAAATATGGCGGAAATAACCTGCAGTTTGAGAATGTTCTCAGCAAATATGCGACTGCATAAGATCCCGAAGGTCAAAGTCAAAGGGATATGCAGGCATGTCCGCTTGGCTGGCTGTTCGCGGGAATAAATATCATTCAGAGGAAAAGGCTCTCTGTCTCCGAAGAGGAGGCGGGGAGTTTTTTTCTTTTCTTTTTATGCGTTATCGCTTATAATAGGAAGAATGATAAGGCAGAGGAGGAGCTCCATGAAAACAATACGGGTCTCGGTCAGGAATCTGGTGGAATTTCTGATGAAAAGCGGTGATCTTGACAACCGGAGAGGGGGAATGGCGGACAAGGAGGCGATGCAGCTTGGAAGCCGGCTCCACCGGAAAATCCAGGCGAGGATGGGCGGAAGCTACCAGGCGGAGGTGCCCATGAAATATCAGAAGGAATGCATAAGCCCTGCGGGACCTTATCTGCTCTCTGTGGAGGGGAGGGCTGACGGTGTGATCACGGAAGAGGATGGAATCACCATCGACGAGATCAAAGGAGTGTACCGTTCTCTGGATCGGATCGAGGAGCCGTCCCCGGTGCATGTGGCGCAGGCAAAGAGCTATGCGTATTTCTATGGAAAAGAGAAGGGGCGCTCCTCCATGAACGTGCAGATGACCTACTGCAATCTGGAGACGGAGGAGGTCAAGCGGTTTGTTTTTTCCTACTCCATGGAGGAGCTGGAAGAATGGTTTGAAGGGCTTCTGTCCCAATATCAGGAGTGGTGTTCTATGGACCTGGCGTGGAAGGAGCAGCGGCAGGCGTCCATCGGTCCGGTCCGTTTTCCCTTCCCCTACCGGGAAGGACAGAAGGAATTGGCTGCCGCGGTGTACCGCACCATTGCCAGGAAGAGAAAGCTGTTTATCCAGGCGCCCACCGGCGTGGGAAAGACGATTTCCACTGTCTTTCCGGCGGTAAAAGCCGTAGGGGAGGGACTGGGAGACAAGATCTTTTACCTGACGGCGAAAACCATCACCAGGCAGGTGGCATGGGAAGCCTTTCAGCTTTTGAAAAAACAAGGGCTGAACATAAAGGTGATCGTCCTGACGGCAAAGGAGAAGATCTGCCCTCTGGAAGAGACGGACTGCAACCCGGTGCACTGCCCTTATGCGAAGGGGCATTTTGACCGGATCAACCAGGCGGTCTTTGAGATGCTGAACGAGACGACGGATTTTTCCAGGGAGGATATCCTAAGCCAAGCGGACAAGTTTCAGGTCTGCCCCTTTGAACTGTCCCTGGATCTTGCCACGTGGATGGATGCCATCATTTGCGACTACAATTATGTGTTTGATCCCACGGCACATCTGAAACGGTTCTTCGGGGAAGGGGTAAAAGGAGATTACCTCTTCCTCATCGACGAGGCACACAATCTGGTAGAGCGGGGAAGAGAGATGTACAGCGCTTCCCTGTATAAAGAAGATTTCCTGGAGATCAAAAGGCTTCTGAAGGAAAAAGACACAAGGCTTAAGAAAGCGCTGGAACGGTGCAACCGCTATTTGCTGGAGCAAAAGAGAGAATGCGAGAATTATAAGCTTCTTAAGAGCCTTAAGACCTTTCCCATGTCGCTGATGAATCTTTCCGGGCTTTTGGAAGATTATCTGGAAGAAGCCGCCCTGGGAGAAGAGAGAAAGAAGATTCTGGAATTTTATTTTGGAGTTCAGAACTTTCTGGATGCCTATGAGAGGATGGATGAGGGATATCAGATCTATTGTGAACTTTTGGAGGACGGGCGTTTCTTGCTGAAGCTTTTCTGCATCGATCCGTCCAGGGATCTGAAGTATTATGAGGCGAAAGGAAACAGCACCGTGTTTTTTTCCGCTACCTTTCTGCCGATCACCTATTATATGGGGCTTTTGGGGGGAGAAAAGGATGACTATGCGGTGTATGCGGACACGCCTTTTGACCCGGAGCAAAGAGCGGTGATTCTGGGAGTGGATGTCAGCAGCCGCTACCGCAGGAGAGGACCTTTGGAATACCAGAAAATTGCCTCCTACATTGTCCGTGCCCTGGAGGGGAGAAAGGGAAACTATATGGTCTTCTTCCCATCCTACCGGATGCTGGAGGATGTGCTGGAAACCTTTGAGAAGCAGAAGCCGGAAGGGGTACGCCTCCTGGTTCAGCGAAGCGGCATGGAGGAGAAGGAAAAGGAAGCGTTTTTGAGCGCCTTTGAGGAGGAATCCGAAGGGCTGGTGGGATTCTGTGTGATGGGCGGGATTTTCGGAGAAGGGATCGACCTGAAAGGCGAGCGCCTCATCGGCGCTGTGATCGTGGGCACTGGGCTTCCCATGGTCTGCAACGAGAGGGAGATCCTGAAACAGTATTTTGACGGCAGGAATATGGACGGATTTGCCTATGCATACCGGATACCGGGGATGAACAAAGTCCTCCAGTCCGCAGGAAGGGTGATACGGACCACAGAGGACAGAGGGGTCATCCTTCTCTTGGATGAGCGGTTCTACTCCCAGGAATACTACGATCTCTTTCCAAGGGAGTGGAAAAACCTGTCGGTGTGTACCCTGAAGGATGTGGGGGCAACGCTCAGGGAATTTTGGAAAATCCCCATTGAATCTTGAAAGATGGGTAGAGCAGTGTTAAAATAAGTGGGACATATGTATCTGAAAAACCAGCAGTACAGATGCAACAGAGAAAAGAACATGGAGGAAAATATGAGCAGCGTAAAAAGAGTTTATGTTGAAAAGAAGCCGGATTTTGCCGTGCAGGCAAAGGATTTGAAGCATGAGATCCACAGCTACTTGGGAATCAAAGAGGTGACTTCCGTGCGTGTACTCATCCGCTATGATGTGGAGCATATTTCGGATGAGGTGTTTGAAAAGGCATGCAACACAGTGTTTTCTGAGCCGCCTGTGGATGTTTTGTATCGGGAGAATTTCCCCGTAGCGCCGGACTCCAGAGTTTTTTCTGTGGAATACCTGCCGGGGCAGTTTGACCAGAGGGCAGATTCCGCGGTGCAGTGCGTGAAATTCCTGAACGAGGAGGAGGAACCCATCATCCGTTCCGCCACCACTTACGTGATCGAAGGAAGCATCAGCGACGAGGAATTTGAGGCGGTCAAGAATCACTGCATCAATCCGGTGGACAGCAGAGAGACAGGCATGGAAAAGCCGGAAACCTTAGTGACGAGGTTTGAGGAGCCCGAGGATGTCAAGATCTTTGACGGTTTTAAAGAGATGCCGGAGACTGCGCTGAAAGAGCTGTATGATTCCTTAAACCTGGCAATGACCTTTCAGGATTTCCTTCATATTCAGAACTATTTTAAACAGGAAGAGAAAAGAGATCCGTCCGTGACGGAAATTCGGGTGCTGGACACCTACTGGTCCGATCACTGCCGCCACACCACCTTCTCAACGGAATTAAAGGATGTCCGCTTCGAGGACGGATATTACCGCAAACCGCTGGAGGAGACGTACCAGCAGTACCTGAAAGACCACAGCGAGATCTTCCAGGGCAGGGAGGATAAGTTCATCTGTCTGATGGACCTGGCGCTGATGGCGATGCGGAAGCTGAAAAAAGAAGGCAAGCTGGACGACCAGGAGGAATCCGAAGAGATCAACGCCTGCAGCATCGTTGTGCCGGTGGAGATTGACGGAAAGACCGAGGAATGGCTGGTGAATTTCAAGAATGAAACCCACAACCATCCCACGGAGATCGAACCCTTCGGTGGGGCTGCTACCTGCCTTGGAGGTGCGATCCGGGATCCCCTCTCGGGACGAACCTATGTCTATCAGGCGATGCGTGTGACCGGAGCTGCAGATCCCACGGTTTCTGTGAAGGAAACCCTGAAGGGCAAGCTCCCCCAGAAGAAGATCGTAAGGAGTGCAGCTCACGGATACAGCTCCTACGGAAACCAGATCGGTCTTGCCACCGGATATGTGAAGGAGATTTATCATCCCAATTACGTGGCAAAGCGCATGGAGATCGGCGCTGTCATGGGCGCTGCCCCGAGAAGCGCGGTAAAGAGGGAGACCTCCGATCCGGGAGATATCATCATCCTTCTTGGAGGAAGGACCGGAAGAGACGGAATCGGCGGCGCTACCGGATCCTCCAAAGTGCACACGGAAGCTTCCATTGAGGTGTGCGGGGCAGAGGTACAGAAGGGAAATGCGCCCACAGAGCGGAAAATCCAGCGTATGTTCCGCAGACCCGAAGTGAGCCGGCTGATCAAGAAATGCAACGATTTCGGCGCAGGCGGCGTGTCTGTGGCGATCGGCGAGCTGGCTGCTGGGCTTCAGGTCAATCTGGACAAGGTGCCGAAGAAATACGCAGGACTGGACGGTACGGAGATTGCCATCTCCGAGTCCCAGGAACGTATGGCTGTGGTGGTAGATCCCAAAGATGTGGATGAATTTCTGAAGTACGCAGCGGAGGAAAACCTGGAAGCCGTGAAAGTGGCTGTGGTGACGGAAAGCCCGCGGCTGGTGCTCTGCTGGAGAGGAAAAGAAATCGTGAATATTTCCAGGGCATTCCTGGATACCAACGGCGCCCATCAGGAGACTGAGGTGGAGGTAGAGATTCCCTCCAGGGAAGATAGCTTCTTCAAGCGGGAAGAAGTCTCAGATGTAAAGGCGAAATGGCTGGATACCCTGAAGGACTTAAACGGCTGTTCCCAGAAGGGATTAGTAGAAATGTTTGACAGCTCCATCGGGGCAGGAAGCGTCCTGATGCCCTATGGAGGAAAATATCAGCTCACCGAGACCCAGGCGATGGTAGCCAAGCTTCCGGTGCTGGAGGGCAAGACGGATACTGTGACGATGATGAGTTACGGGTTCGATCCGTATCTGTCCAGTTGGAGCCCCTACCATGGAGCCGTCTATGCGGTGCTGGAATCGGTTGCGAGGATCGTGGCAAACGGAGGGGATTACAGCAAGATCCGCTTTACCTTCCAGGAATATTTCCGCCGTATGAGCGAGGATCCCAAGAGATGGAGCCAGCCCTTCGCGGCGCTTTTGGGGGCGTACAGCGCGCAGCTTGGCTTTGGACTGCCCTCCATCGGAGGAAAGGACAGTATGTCCGGAAGCTTCAATGAGATAGATGTTCCCCCCACACTGGTATCCTTTGCAGTGGATGTGGCGAGCGACAAGACCATCATTTCCCCGGAGCTTAAGAAGGCGGGAAATAAGCTGGTGCTCTTAAAGATTGAAAAAGATGAATATGATCTGCCGAAATACAGCCAGATCTGTGACCAGTACGGCAAATTCTTTGAGGACGTGAAAGCGGGAAGGATCATTTCTGCCTATGCCCTGGACGGCAAAGGGCTCTCTCTCGCTGTCAGCAAGATGGCGTTCGGCAACGGTCTCGGCGTGAAGATCGAGCACAATGTGGATGCAAGGGATCTCTTCACAGAAGGATTCGGCTGCATTGTGGCGGAAGTACCGGACGGAAAGGTAGGAGAACTGTCCATCACCTATACGGTAGTGGGAGAAGTGCTTGAAAAACCGGTGCTGACCTACCAGGATGTGACGATTACCCTGAACGAGGCAGAAGCTACCTGGAAGAGCACGCTGGAGAAGGTCTTCAAGACCGTATCCGGAGAAGAGACCAAGGGAGCAGAGAGAGAGGACGCCCTCTTTGAAGCCAAAGAGATCTATGTGTGCAGGAACAAGGTAGCAAAACCCAGAGTCTTCATCCCGGTATTTCCGGGCACCAACTGCGAGTACGACAGCACTAAGGCATTCGAGCGTGCCGGGGCAGAGGTGGACGTGAAGGTGTTCCGGAACCTAAGCGCGTCAGATATCCGGGATTCCGTTTCCGTTTTTGAGAAAGCCATTGATCAGGCACAGATCATCATGTTCCCTGGTGGCTTCTCCGCAGGTGACGAGCCGGATGGCTCTGCCAAATTCTTCGCAACGGCATTCCAGAATGAGAAAATCAGGGAAGCAGTGATGCGTCTTTTGAACGAAAGGGACGGGCTGGCATTGGGAATCTGCAATGGATTCCAGGCGCTGATCAAGCTGGGGCTGGTGCCGTACGGTGAGATCAAAGGACAGACGGAAGATTCTCCGACCCTTACCTTCAACACCATCGGACGCCATATTTCCAAGATGGTTTACACCAAGGTGGTTTCCAACAAGTCCCCGTGGCTTCAGGAAGCAGAGCTTGGCAAGACCTATGCGATTCCGGCATCCCACGGTGAGGGCAGGTTTGTGGCTGATACGAAATGGCTGGATCAGCTCTTTGCCAACGGTCAGGTAGCGACCCGCTACGTGGACGCGGACGGTCAGCTGCTGGTTCAGGACGAGGAATGGAACGTGAACGGTTCCTATGCGGCGATCGAGGGAATCACCAGCCCGGACGGACGTGTCTTCGGAAAGATGGCACATGCGGAGAGACGCGGCGATTCCGTGGCGATCAATATTTACGGCGACCAGGATATGAAGATTTTCGAATCCGGTGTGAACTATTTCAAATAAAATAAAGGATAGGAGCCTGCGCCCGGCAGCCTGCCGGGGAGCAGGCTCATTCCTAATGGGGGAAAACAATGGGACTTTCAGAGAATATCAAAGGAATCCATCATGTGTCCGTTTCTGCTTACGACGGAGAAACTGCCAGCAGGTGGTATCAGGAGAATCTGGGCTTTGAATTGGTCCAGAAAAAGATCACAGCCATGAACGGGAAGACCGAGTTCTTCCTGCTGCGGAAAGGGAATCTTCTGGTGGAGCTGGTGCAGCCCCACGGAAGGCTGCGGGAGGAGACAAGGCTTAGGAAGACGGGCGTGCTGGATCACTATGCCATCGACACGGCGGATCTCGACGTTCAGGCGGAGCGGGCGCTTCGAAAGGGCATGACGCTCCATGGATCCACGCCGGACGGGATCACAAGCTATCCGCATCTTGGCAGAAACGGTGTGAAGGGAATCAATTTCACAGGACCGGAGGGGGAAGTGATCGAGTTCTGCCACGATGAAAGCACAGATTACTCCGGAAAAACCGGGCTTTTAGGGTTTGCACATCTGGCTCTTAAGGCTCTTAGCTTGGAGCGCACGGAAGAATTTTACGTAAGGATGGGCTTTCGCAAAACGGGGGAAGGGTACCTTTTGGCGCCGGATGGGAAGATCCGGGTTGCTTTTCTGGAGCATCAAGGGTATGTCCTGGAAATCATCGAGACGGACAAGGGAGGCTCTTTGGAGGAGAAGGAACGAGGCGGACGGATCGATCACTTTGCCCTGGAGGTGTCAGATGTGAGAGAAGCGCTCTATCAGGCACAGAAGGCAAAGCTTCCGCTTCTGAATCATGTCATCCAGGAATTGCCGTTAATGGAACAGGGCGTCAAATATTTCTTTGTGCAGGGACCGGACGGGGAGCGGATCGAATTCGTTGAAATAGTTTCAAATGTATAAAAAATAAAAAAATTAAAAAATGCTTGACATATTTCGCCAGGTGTATTATACTAATGAAGCGTCAGGGAAGTAACAGCTTCCGGACGGAAGACATGGGGTCTTAGCTCAGCTGGGAGAGCATCTGCCTTACAAGCAGAGGGTCATAGGTTCGAGCCCTATAGGCCCCATGAACACCAATATGGCGGAATAGCTCAGTTGGCTAGAGCATACGGTTCATACCCGTAGTGTCGAGAGTTCGAATCTCCCTTCCGCTATTTTGCCTCACAGTCAATTCTGTGAGGTTTCGTCATAAGTGATTGCAGGTATAGTTCATCGGTAGAACGCTAGCTTCCCAAGCTGGAGAGACGGGTTCGATTCCCGCTACCTGCTTTTTTTGTGCCCAAAATTCCGAGTTGTTGTGCTTCATAAAAAATTAATAAATCCAGGGCGTAAAATTAAGAAAAATTAAGAAATATAAGAAAATCTTTATTTATTTTAATAAAAAAGGTCTGGATTTTTTCAGTAAGAAGTGGTAGGATTAATCACGTAATTTAAGAAAGATGCGAATGTTTTGATTCGCAAATGAGGAGGATATAACTATGAAGAAAAAAGTTATGGCATTAGTTATGGTTGCAGCTTTAGCATCTGCTATGATGGTTGGCTGCGGAAGCAAAACTGCTGAGACAGAAGCTACTACTACTGAGGCTGCTGCTGATACCGAGGCTGCTGAAGAGACAGAAGCTGCTGCTGATACCGAGGCTGCTGAAGAGACGGAAGCTGCTGCTGATACCGAAGCAGAGACCACTGAGGCTGCTGCTGATACTGAGGCAGAAACCACTGAGGCTGCTTCTGAGGCTGAATAATTTAGATAATCTGACGAAAAGCTCTCCAGGATTCTGGGGAGCTTTTTTGTGGTGGAAAGCCTTGTCTCCCAGCCGGGGAGTATGGTATAGTGGTACCATCAATGAATTGGAGGAAAAGCAATGCGTGTAGGAATGGGATATGATGTCCACAGGCTTGTGGAGAACAGAAAACTGATTTTAGGCGGCGTGGAGATTCCATATGAGAAGGGGCTTTTAGGTCATTCCGATGCAGATGTCCTGGTGCATGCGATCATGGACGCGCTTCTGGGAGCCGCGGCGCTGGGGGATATCGGAAAGCATTTCCCCGATACGGATCCGAACTATGAAGGGATTTCCAGCATCAAGCTCCTTACGTATGTGGCGGAGCTGCTGGAGGAGAATCATTATATCATTGAAAATATTGATGCCACGGTGATTGCCCAGAAACCGAAGCTCCGCCCTTATATGGAGGAGATGACTGAGAAGATTGCCGGCGCTCTGGGAATCGAGCAGAACCAGCTGAACCTGAAGGCGACCACGGAAGAAGGATTGGGATTTACCGGAAGCGGGGAAGGAATGGCTGCACAGGCAATCTGCTGCCTGATTCCGCTGATCGACCTGGCAGGGGATGACCGGATGGGGCTTGGGTGCAAAGGATGCGGTGGCTGCTGTGAGTGATCTGAAAATGAGACTTTTAGAACCAAAGGAAGCAGCCAGGACCAGGAAGCTCTATGAGGAAGCGTTTCCTGAGGATAGCAGGGAATTCGTCGATTATTACTATGAGGAAGTGGCAGCCCGCAACCGGATTTATGCGGCGGAGCAGGACGGGGAAATCCGCTCCATGGTACACTTGAATCCTTATCTGGTCTCCATCGGAGGAAAGGAGCGGGAGATCGATTATCTCGTAGCTGTGGCGACGGCAGAGAAGTTCCGTCATCAGGGATTGATGGGCAGCCTGCTCGGAAAGGCGATGGAGCGGATGCAGACGGAAGGAAAGGCGTTTACGTTTCTGATGCCTGCAAAGGAAGAGATCTACCGTCCCTTCGGCTTTCATTTTATTTCCGGGCAGAACAGGGGCGAGCTGATTCCAGGCGACTATCTCGGAATGGAAGGGATGGACTGCCATCCGGCAACCATGGCGGATCTCCCCGACCTTGCGTGGATTGCAGAAAGGCTGCTGGGAAAGCAGGGCGGAACCTATACGGTTCACTCGGAAGCCTATTTTGAACGGCTCCTCAAGGAGCAGCAATGCCAGGAGGGAGATGTGGCGGTGTTTACCAAAGACGGCATGATCCAAGGCTGGTGTTTTACTGCCTGGGATGGCGCTGTCCCGGAAGTAAGGGAGATCGTCGTGGAAGAGGCGGCAAAGCCCTATGTGCTGCCAACGCTGGCAAAGGCATTCCGCTATGACAAAAAAGTCCGCCTGTACGGCTGCCCGGACGGCGTGGGAAAGCAGGAGAAAAGACCGCTGATGATGGGACGCCTCCTGAACCTGGCTGCCTATGTAGAGCTAGTGGGGGATACAATGCCGGAAAACACGGCGTTTACGCTCACCGACCATTTGCTGCCGGAAAATAGCGGAACCTACCGGAAATCCGAAGGAAGGCTGGTGCGGATTCAGGAGGAGGCGAATATCCCGATCCTCAGTGTGGAGGAATTCATGGATCGCTATCCCCTTCCAGCTCCCGTGTTTTTCAATGAGGTGGTATAGGGGTTCCAGCCCGGGAAAGGGGGTCTCCTTTGGGTTGACAAAGGTGGAAAGCTTGCTATACTAGACGTAGTACGGCGTGGAAGTTTGGCGCTGGGGAATGAAGATAGAAAGATGAGGAAGGACAATGAAGCTTTATAATACGCTGACAAAGAAAAAGGAAGAGTTCATCCCGATTGTTCCGGGAAAGGTGAGTATGTACGTGTGCGGTCCCACCGTATATAACTTTATCCATATCGGGAATGCGCGCCCGATGATTATTTTCGACACGGCTCGCCGCTATCTGGAGCACAAGGGCTATGAGGTCAACTACGTGTCCAATTTCACGGATGTGGATGATAAGATCATCAAGAAAGCCAATGAGGAAGGAGTGCCCTCTGAGGTGATCTCCACCCGTTATATCGAGGAATGCAAGAAGGATATGGAGGCGATGAATGTAAAGCCTGCCACCACCCATCCGCTGGCAACGCAGGAGATCGGCGGCATGGTGGAGATGATCCAGGAGCTGATCGAGAAGGGCTATGCCTACAACGTGGACGGGACCGTCTACTTCAGAACCAGGAAGTTTCAGGAGTATGGGAAGCTTTCCCACAAGAACCTGGACGATCTGCGCTCCGGAAACCGTTCCCTCCTGGTGACCGGTGAAGATCAGAAGGAGGATCCGCTGGATTTCGTACTCTGGAAGCCGAAGAAGGAAGGAGAACCCTCCTGGCCATCTCCGTGGAGTGACGGACGTCCCGGCTGGCATATCGAGTGCTCTGTGATGGCAAAGAAATATCTGGGAGAGGAAATCGATATCCATGCAGGCGGCGAGGACCTGATTTTCCCCCACCACGAGAACGAGATTGCCCAGAGCGAGTGCTGCAACGGCAAGACCTTTGCCAGATACTGGCTCCACAACGGCTTCCTGAATATCGATAACAAAAAGATGAGCAAATCCCTGGGAAATTTCTTTACCGTAAGGGAGATCGGTGAAAAATACGACCTGCAGGTACTCCGCATGTTCATGCTGAGCGCGCACTACAGAAGCCCCTTGAATTTCAGCGCTGAGTTGATGGAGGCTTCCAAGAACTCTCTGGAGCGCATCACAAACGCTGTATCCAATCTGAAGCATCTTTGCGGCAATGCCGCTTCCGAGGAGGCGACGGAGGAGGAGAAAGCGCTCATGGCAGAGCTTCCTTCCTTTGAAAAGAAATTTGACGATGCGATGGATGATGATCTGAACACCGCCGACGCCGTGTCTGCGATCTTTGAGATGGTGCGTTTCGCCAATACCCATGCAGGGGAGAAGAGCTCCAAGGAATTTCTGAACGCCATGAAGGAAAGAATCGTTTCCTTAAGCGATGTGCTGGGACTGATCGCGGAAAAGGAAGAGGGGATTCTGGATGCGGACATCGAAAAGCTGATCGAAGAACGCCAGGCAGCCAGAAAAGCCAGAGACTTTGCCAGAGCAGACGCCATCCGCGATGAACTTCTCGGAAAAGGGATCATTCTGGAGGATACCAGGGAAGGTGTAAAATGGAAAAGAGCCTGATGGAGCTTGCCGAATTCTTGAGGGTACGTTTTTCCCTGGAGAAAAAGGATCTGAAAACCTATTCTCCCCTGACCTTGGCATACATTGGGGATGCCGTCTACGACCTGGTGATCCGTACCCTGGTGGTGGAAGAAGGCAACTGCGCACCCAGCAGGCTGCACAAAAAGACCTCCTCCCTTGTGAAGGCGCAGGCACAGGCAGAGATGATCGACGTCCTTCTGGAAACGCTCAGCGAGGAGGAGCAAAACGTCTACCGAAGGGGCAGGAATGCGAAATCCTACACCATGGCGAAGAATGCCACCATGAAGGATTACCGCAAGGCAACCGGCTTCGAGGCTTTGATGGGCTACCTCTATCTCTGCGGAAGAACGGAGAGAATGGTGGAGCTGATCCAGGAAGGCATGGAGAAAAGGAAGACCGAAGGAGAGAAAGAATGAGATACGAAGAGATGACCATAGAGGGACGGAACGCCGTTTTGGAGGCATTCCGTTCCGGGAAGACCGTGGACAAGCTGTTCCTTCTGGACGGCTGTAAGGATGGTCCGATTTTAAGCATTGTCCGGGAAGCCAAAAAGCATGGCACACTGATCAATTATGTCAGGAAGGAACGGCTGGATCAGCTCTCCGAGACCGGGAAGCATCAGGGGGTGGTGGCGTTTCTGGCTGCCTATCACTATGCCGAGGTGGAGGATATCCTGAATCTGGCGAAGGAAAAAGGCGAGCCGCCGTTTCTGTTCCTCCTGGATAATATCGAGGATCCCCATAATCTGGGCGCTATCATCCGTACGGCGAACCTGGCGGGCGCCCACGGCGTGATCATTCCGAAGAGGCGGGCTGTGGGACTGACAGCCACCGTTGCCAAGACCTCCGCGGGAGCCATCAATTACACGCCGGTGGCGCGGGTGACCAATCTGGCTGCCACCATAGAGGAGCTGAAAAAATGCGGCATCTGGTTTGTCTGCGCAGATATGGACGGGGAGCCGATGTACCGCCTGAACCTGACAGGACCCATCGGCCTGGTGATCGGGAACGAAGGGGAAGGCGTGAGCCGTCTGGTGAAAGAAAAGTGCGATTTTGTGGCGTCCATCCCCATGAAGGGAGAGATCGATTCCTTGAACGCTTCGGTGGCAGCCGGTGTGCTGGCATATGAGATCGTGAGACAGAGATGGAATCAGGGACACTGATTTTCAAATTTTTTCAATATTTGTGAAAATTCCTGTTGACTTTTGGAGCGACCTATAGTAGAATAGCTAACTGTAGCGGGCATGAAAAGCCAGTGATAAGCTGCTGTAGCACAGTCGGTAGTGCGTCGCATTGGTAGTGCGGAGGTCACGAGTTCGATTCTCGTCAGCAGCTTTCCAAAAGTCTTTCCTGTTTGCCACAGGCTGATGTAGCACAGTCGGTAGTGCGTCGCATTGGTAGTGCGGAGGTCACGGGTTCGATTCCCGTCATCAGCTTTTTTGAGAACACTCTCCGAAGAGAGTGTTCTTTTGTTTTTACCCAGAATGTTCAGCCTTTAAGTTCCAGGTTGTCCTGGCTGCGGGAAGGCAGCTCCTGGGGAATGGTGATATTGACGTTGGAGGCAGGGGGAAGCTTGATCTCCTCCGGCGGTTTCCTGGAAGGCTTTGGCGGCTGATACGGGTAGAGTTCTTCATAGGCATTCCATTGGTCTTTTGAAGTGACGCCTGCGGGAATGAGACCGGTACAGTCCATGCTGGAGCAGGCGCTTCCCAGATAATCGTAGGAATCGATGATGTCCTGGTTGGACGTTTGTGTTTGCTTTTTCATAGAGGGCTCCTTTCGTGAAATGTGTTGTCTTTCTTAGTATGCCGAGGTTTTGGAAAAATATAAAGAAATGAGGATGCGATATGAATTACAGGCTTTTAATCCAGTATGATGGGACAAGGTATGACGGCTGGCAGCGCCAGGGAAATACGGAAAAGACGATTCAGGGAAAGATTGAGGAGGTCCTAAAAAGGATGACCGGGCAGGAGACGGAACTGTTCGGTGCAGGGCGTACCGATGCCGGGGTTCATGCCCTGGGGCAGGTGGCGAATTTTCACTGGCAGGAGGAACGAAGCCCCGAGGAAATCCTAAGATATTTGAATGAATATCTCCCGGAGGATATCGGAATCCGGAAGGTGGAGAAGGCAGGAGATAGGTTCCACAGCCGCCTCAATGCAAAGGGCAAGTGCTACCGCTACCGGATCCAGACGGGCAGCGTCAAAAATGTCTTTGAACGGAGACAGATCTATCCCTTCGGGGCAGCTTTGGACCTCAAAGCCATGGAGCGCGCAGGGGAGCTTTTGAAGGGAAAGAGGGATTTCAGAGGCTATTCTTCCCTGAAGAGGAGTAAAAAATCCACCGTCAGGGAGCTTCAAGAGATCCGGTTTCGGGAAAAAGACGGGGAAATCTGGATCGATTATTATGGGGACGGTTTTCTGTACAATATGGTGCGGATCTTGACAGGGACGCTCATCGAAGTGGGAAGCCATCAGAGAACGGCAGAGAGCGTCAGGGACGCCCTGATTTCGGGGGATCGCCAGGACGCCGGGTTTACGGCGCCGGCGAGAGGGTTGACTTTGGTGGAAGTGTATTTTTAATAGCCAAGAGCTTCCCCGACAAGAATGACCTTGATCCTTCCAGGCATGCGGTTGTAGCGGGTGATGACGGTGTGGGCGCAGATGCAGTCCTTTGACAGACAGTCTGCGCAGGAGCCGGTCTTTGCACAAGGAGTATCCATGGAGAGGCGCAGGGCGTTCATGGGAGCGGCAGTTTCGTGGGCGCGGCTGATGGCAGCAGCTTCGTCTTTACAGACTTTGTTCATGCCGCAGAGGATCAAGACCTGCTCCGGTCCGTAGATCAGGGCAGCAGCACGGTTGCCGTTTCCGTCAATGTTGACCAGCTTGCCATCCATGGTGATGGCGTTGGTGCTCATCACGTAGGTATCAGCCAGGAAGGAACGGCGGTAACAGTCTTTGAGTTCCTCGGGATTTTTGGCAAGGGCGCGGTCGATGAGCTGAAAGTTGCCCGTCTTTAACGCATCCATCATGCCGCTTTCCGAGAGAGTCATGGAGCCGCCAAAGGAGACCAGGCTTCCTTCCTGGATGAAGGAGAGCGCCTTTGCCACGGCTTCCTCCCTGGTGGGGCAGTAGTATCCTTCCATGTTTCGTTTCTTCAGGTTCCGGATGATCGATTCGGCTTGATTTTCGTAAAATTTCATTTTTGGCGTCATAGATTTTGCTCCTTTCAGAGGATTTTATGGTTGTCTTAGCTATCTTATCACATTTTTGGTTGAAAATCATTGGTTAAGCGGATATAATAGTTAGAAGTTTACGAATATTAAGGAAGGAATGTTTCTAATGCAAAAGATTCTTGATTTGATCACAGAACAGGTGACCGACGCTTTTGTCAAAGCGGGCTATGAGGAGAAATTCGCAAAGGTCACGCTGTCCAACCGTCCCGATCTGTGCGAGTACCAGTGCAACGGCGCTATGGCTGCGGCAAAGGCATACCGGAAGGCTCCCATCATGATCGCAGGGGATGTAGTTGCCCTGCTTTCCCAAAATCCCATGTTTGAGGAGGCTTCTGCAGTCAATCCGGGCTTTATCAACCTGAAGCTGTCCCCGGAATTTTTGGCAGATTACTTACGGAGGATGCAGGAGGATGAAAATCTGTCTGTGGAGAAGGCAGCGAATCCGAAAAGGATCATCATCGACTATGGCGGACCGAACGTGGCAAAGCCTCTTCACGTGGGACACCTGCGTTCTGCCATCATCGGGGAGAGCATCAAGCGGATGGGACGTTTCCTGGGTCATGAGATGATCGGCGACGTGCACCTGGGAGACTGGGGGCTTCAGATGGGACTGATCATCGTGGAGCTGAAGCGGAGGAAACCAAAGCTGGTGTATTTCGATGAGACCTATACGGGTGAATATCCAGAGGAAGCGCCCTTTACCATCGGAGAGCTGGAGGAGATTTATCCGGCGGCAAGCGCATATTCCAAGGATCATCCCGAGTACAAGGAGGAGGCAATGCAGGCGACCTACCTCTTGCAGCACGGTCACAGGGGCTATCAGGCGATCTTAAAGCATATCATGAACGTCTCCGTTGCCGACCTGAAGAAGAATTACGAGAACCTGAACGTGACCTTTGACCTGTGGAAAGGGGAATCTGATGCTCAGCCCTATATCCCGGCAATGGTAGACTACATGAAGAAAAACGGCTACGCCTATGAGGATCAGGGGGCGCTGGTGGTGGACGTCAAGGAAGAGACGGATACCAAGGAGGTGCCGCCCTGCATGATCCTGAAGTCTGACGGAGCCTCTCTTTACACCACCACCGATCTTGCCACCATCGTACAGAGGATGGAGGACTACAAGCCCGATGAGATCCTCTATGTGGTGGACAAGCGCCAGGAGATGCACTTTATCCAGGTATTCCGCTGTGCGCGGAAGACGAAACTGGTAGGAGATGACACGAAGCTTACGTTCCTGGGCTTTGGCACGATGAACGGCAAGGACGGAAAGCCGTTTAAGACCCGGGAAGGCGGCGTGATGCGCCTGGAAAGCCTTCTTACCAGCATCAATGAGGAAATGTACCGGAAGATCATGGACAATCACGAGATCGACCCGGATGAGGCGAGGGAGACGGCGAAGCTGGTAGGGCTGTCCGCCATCAAGTATGGGGATCTCTCCAACCAGGCATCCAAGGATTATATTTTTGATATTGACCGCTTTACCTCCTTTGAGGGAAATACCGGTCCCTATATCCTCTATACCATCGTGCGGATCAAATCGATCCTTCACAAGTATCAGGAGGCAGGGAAGAGCCTTGAGGGCGTGAAGATCCAGGCAGCTGACAAGATGAGTGAAAAGGATCTGATGCTGGAGCTTAGCCGCTTCAACAGCGTTATGGAGAATGCCTTTGAGGAGATTGCCCCCCACAAGATCTGCTCCTACATTTACGATCTGGCAAACGTATTTAACCGGTTCTACCATGAGACAAAGATTCTGACGGAGGAGGATTCGACAAAACAGGCATCCTATATCGCACTGCTGCTTTTGACCAGGGACGTGCTGGAATGCTGCATTGACGTGCTGGGCTTTTCTGCTCCGGAGCGGATGTAATCCTTACGCTGTCGAAATCAGACGAACGAAAAA
Source organism: Candidatus Limivivens merdigallinarum (assembly GCA_018713105.1). Lineage (GTDB taxonomy): Bacteria > Bacillota > Clostridia > Lachnospirales > Lachnospiraceae > Limivivens > Limivivens merdigallinarum. Next base: position 24,724 of record DVFT01000197.1, read on the forward strand.
TAGAATAACAGGGGAATTCCCCGCATATAGATGAAGAAATGGCTCCTTGAGTCATTTCTTTTTCAATGGAATCAGATCCGCGGATAACAGCCATTTGGGTGGCACACTGCGGGAAGAAACGATACGGAAGCGGGGGATAGGAATGGAACGAAGGAAGAGAAGGGCACGGAGGCTGCGCCGCAGGAGGGCAGAACGCAGGGCGTTTCTGGGGATGTTTTTCCTTTGCCTCCTTGCAGCAGGGGTTTTTGCCTTTTATATCGTGGGAAAAGGGGAAGGCTCTTCCGGAGATTTTGGAAAAGCTGCCCTGATCCTTACAGAACCAAAGGCGGATGAGATCAGCAAAAACCTGAAAGACACCACCATCTATCTGAAGCCGGGGCAGACGGTGGTGAAGGATCCCACTCTGACGCTGAAAAAAGGGTCAAAGACGTCCTACATCAGGGCAAGGCTCCTGTATGGAGGGCTGGACGCCCTGAAAAGGGAGGAGTTGGAGGAAGGTCTGGAGCTTTTGGAAGGCTGGGTGAAAAATCCGGAGGATGGATACTATTATTACCAGTATCCCTTAAAGGCAGGGGAAAGCGTCTGCTTTTTCAGGAGCCTTACCATTCCGGAAAGCTGGGAGAAGGTTCCGGAGCACGTCTGCTTCTGTTTTGAGGTGGATGCGGAGGCGGCAGAGGCTGAGAAGGTGGAGCTGGTCAGAGATCAGAAGCAAAAAATCGTCGAATGGCACAAAAAAAGAGAAACTACATAGAAATTGGAAAGAAAATAAGGGCAGATATTCATTGGGTATGTCAATGGACAAGGAGGGCAGACTGAGCGTATAGTTAAGGCATAGAGGAAGGACAAGCCGGAGGTGAGACGTTGAAGAAAGGGGAATGCTATGGTGGCTTGTACCGTGCCCTCAGACCGCTGGGACAGGGCGGGCAGGGCAGCGTCTTTTTGGCGGTTCATGAGAGAAGTTCCAGGCTGATGGCATTGAAGGAGATCCCTTTGCGGGGGCAGACCTGGGACAGCCTGGAGAAGAGCCATTTCTGCCATCTGGATCATGACGGGCTGCCTAAGATCTACGATCTTTTCCTGGAGAATGGGAACGGTTATGTAGTGATGGAGTATGTTCCAGGATGGAATCTGCGGGAGTACCGGGAGAGAAAGGGATCCATGCCGGGATCCATGCTTCTTGACTTGTCCGGGGAGCTTGCCGAGATTCTGGTTTATCTCCATGGACGGACGCCGCCGCTGATCCACGGGGATATCAAGCCTGGGAATCTGATCGTCCGGAAGGATGGAAAGCTGGTTCTGGTGGACTTCGGGGCTGCCTTCCAGAAGGATGGCAGGAGACAGAAGGCATATGCCACGCAGGGATTTTCCGCTCCGGAGCTGTTTTTGCGGGATGGCAGAGTGGATATAAGCAGCGACTTGTACAGCTTTGGGAAGACCTTTCAGTACCTGGGTGGGGGAAAAGGAGGCGGATTGGGGCTGCGCCGTGTTTTTGCCAAATGTACCGCGGCAAATCCCAGAAGGCGTTACCGCTCTGCACGAAGGCTGCTTAGAGCCATCCGGTTTTACGAGAAGAGAATGTATCTGTACAGCCTGCTTTTATGCCTGTGCGCTTCCCTGTTCTTTGGAACAGGCACGCTCCGTCAGAGGATCGCGGTGGTCCAGGAGTCGGAGAAGGATTATCAGGAAGCAATCTTAAGCAACAACATTTCAAAAATCAAATCTGCAGTTCAAAAGGCTCCCGGTCGGGAGGAAGGTTACCAGCAATTATTAAAATGTTATCTGGCGGACGAAGCGTTTTCCGCAGAGGAAGCGATCGCACTGGAGGCTCAGCTGGCAGAGGGGGAAGCGTTTCTGTCTGAACAGAAAGAGGAATACAGTGGGCTCTGCTACGACATAGGTGTGGCTTACTGGTATTATTATACCGGCAGCGGAGGCAAAACTTACAGCCTTGTGTGGTTTCAGAAGGCGGCAAGGGGAACACTGGATCGTGGACGGCAGGAGCGGTCTGCTCTGTATCTCCGCCTGGGCTCTTTTTATGAGCAGAAAAGCAGGAAGGAGAGGACTGGAGAGGGTACCGTTTCCTATTGGGAATTTTGGGAAACCCTGGAGGCGATGACGGATGCCATGGAGGGGAGCGGAAAGCTGGAAGAGCAGTGGGCAGAAGAACTGGTGGGGAGGATTTATGAAAACGGGGAGGCGTTCCGGGAAGCAGGCGTGGAAAGAGAACAGATGCGTGATCTCCTGAAGAGAGGAGGCTTAAAGCTTTCCGGGGAAAAAGAGAAGACATGGGAACAGGCAGCCCAGTGGCTGGATCAGATGTACGAAAGGAAGGATTATAGATGAAAAAACGGATGAAATGGGCGCTGCTCTGGCTGATCCTCTGGACACTGTGCGTGGGGAAGAGCGCCGAACAGGCGGAAAACGTGCAGGGAACAGGGACAGTCAAAAGCCAGGAGAGCAGGAACGGTTTCGAGGGGAATGAAAACGGTGCAGCGGAAGAAGAAAGCGGGCTGAAGCTGAGGAGCGGAGGAAGAGGTGAGGCAGGGCAGAATGCAGGGAGCGGAATGGAAGGGGAGGAGAATCAAGATCTGGGGGATTGGACGGAAGACAGAGCCAGACAAGGATTTGGGAGCGGAACGGAAGGCGGAAGCGGTCAAGAGACAGGAAGCGGAGGAGAGTCAGAAAGCAAAGCAGGAGGCGAGAACGGAAGAAAAGCGGAAAGCGGTATAGAAGGCGGGAACAAAGGTAAAACGGGAAGCGAACCAGAAGGCGAAAGCGAAGGAGAAGCGGGGAGCGGAACAGAAAGCGAGAGCGGAACAGAAAGCGAGAACGGAGGAGAGCCGGGGAGCGGAACAGAAAGCGAGAACGGAGGAGAGCCGGAGAGCGGAACAGAAAGCGAGAGTGGACAAGAGCCGGAGAGCGAACCAGAAAGCGAGAGTGGAACAGAAGGCGAAAGCGAAACAGAGCCGGAGAGCGGAACAGAAGGCGAAAGCGAAACAGAGTCGGAGAGCGGAACAGAAAGCGAAAGCGAAACAGAGCCGGAGAGTGAATCAGAAAGCGAGAGCGGACAAGAAACGGAGAGTGGACCGGAAAGTGAAAGCGAAACCTCTCTCCCGCCGGAAGAAAATTTGGTGGTCGTGAATGCGGTGAGGCTGGCATACCGGGATGGAAGCAGAATGTATGACGGTACGGATACGGCATTGCTTGCGGCAGATTATCAGATCCTGGGGCAGGGAGAGGTGTCCCTGTCCGTAACCGGAAGGGCTGAGAAGTCCGGCGCAGGAACCTGGAGGGTAAAGGCTTACTACGAACTGTCAGGACCAGATGCGGCGCGGTTTCGGCTAATCGTGCCGGATACGGAACTGAAGCTTTCCATTTCTCCGAAGGTCTTGGATGTGAAGATCGGGGACGCTAAAAAGGAGTATTTTTCGGAGGTGGGTATGCAGAACCTGTCCTACCCGGCAGGGCAGAAACCGCTCATCGTCTCAGGCTTTATGAAAAACGGGAAAGAGACCAGGCAGGCGCCCAAAGGATTTGAGATGCCGGAACTTTCCATAGACCCATCGATCCTGAAGAGGGACAGTCCCATGTACCGGAATGGGAAGCTGATCGTCTATGAGGATGCCATCATCCTGAAGCTGGATCGGAATGGAGGACCTTCTGGAACTACCACGGAGAATTATTGCTATGATCTGTCGGAACAGTCGGAGCATTATGAGAAGGGAAGCCTTACGTTGACGCCCAAGGCGGCGGAAGATTATTCCATAGAGATTCGCTCAGGGAAAGGGTTCTGGGCGGAAGACGCTTATTGGCTGTCAAAGGGCAGCATGCTTGCTGCCATACCGGAATCGGGCAGCGGGTTCAACCAAGGAAGTATCTCCGGCGCACTGGCGGGAAAGGGAGCGTTCTCTTTTGTGCTGGAGAAGCGAGGCGCTTCAGGTGAACTGCTTGCCCGTTCTCTGCCGGGCTCTGTCTCCTACCGGGTTGATGAGACTCCTCCGGATTTCAAAATTACCTGCAAAGGCAAGGGGACGTTTCCGAGAATGAAGAACGGAAGCCTGATCCTGGAGGTTGGGAAAGTTTCCGATATTGGGAGCGGCTTACAGGAAAGCATGATTCTGATCAAGAAAGACCAAAAGGAGTATCTGAAGAAAGAGGAGCTTTGGGGAGGAACGATTACCCTGGAGGAAGAGGGAGACTACCAGATCTATGCCAGTGCCAGAGATCAGGTGGGAAATCTGAGGGAATACCAATCTCCTGTGTTTACCATCGACAAGACGGCGCCGGAGATCGAGGTTTCAGGCATGGAGTCCGGGGAAACCTTGAGAGACCCGAAGCCCTTGACAATCCGGTATCAGGATTTGAATCTGGATCAGGAACAATCGAAAATTACGTTGTTTCGGGGAAAGGAAAAGATCGCTTCCCCTGACTGGCAGAAGCAGACCAAAGGTACGGTTACGACGATCGGCATACCCGCCTGGCAGGGGCTTTCGGACGGCACCTATGAGCTTCGGATGACAGCGGCAGATTTGGCTGGAAATGAGAGCGAAGAACGTTTGTTTTTCAAAATTAACCGGTCGGGCTCCTCCTATCATTTATCGGAGGATGGCATAAGCCTGCTGAAAAACTACTATCTCCAGGAGGCAGCAGAACTTCGGATCCAGGAGACCAACCTTTCCAGAGTGGACCAACAGGCAGTTGCGTTGGTGCATAACGGTATTCTGACAATTTTGGAACAGGGGCGGGACTATGTGGTTTCAGAACGAAAGACGGATCAGGGGCATCGGTATACCTACCAGATCAGAAAAACCTGTTTTGCCGAAGAGGGAGATTATACACTTTCAGTCCATTCCAGGGATCAGGCAGGAAACCAGACGAACAGCAGGGAGAAAGGGCTGGAAATTCAGTTTTTCGTGGATCGGACAAAGCCGGAATGTTTTGTGACAGGGGTGGAGGACGGAGAAAGCTACCTGCCCGGCAAAAGAAAACTCACGGTATTTTCCAGAGATAATGGGGAACTTGAGGCGGTGAGACTGTGGGAGAAGGAGACTCTGCTGGGAGAGACGACGGAGGAACGATGGGAAGTGCAATGGGATCTGACAGTGGGGGAGAGGACGCTGGAAGCGGAGCTGACGGACCGGGCTGGAAACCGAAGCCGGATCACGCTGTGTTCCGTCTCCGTGGGAGAAGATGCATCGGAAGGGAGTATGGAAGGTTCCGGGGAAAACGGACAGGGAACGGAGGAAACTCATGATCGGGATCCTGACAAGGCAGATAATCGAGAAAAGAGCTTAAAAGAAAAGACCACGTCGTTTTGGAAGCGCGTGTTAAGCCGGCTTGGCTTTCCGATCAGAGAACGGGACGGCAAAACGACAGGAGAAAGAGAAAAAGCAGAAAACAACAGCAGCGGGCAGAAGTTGGAACGGTCAGGAAAGGAACCGATTCTTTCCCAAAAGCAGACAGATAAGGGGAGAACTGATCCCCAGGACAAGGAGGAAATACAGAAATCTCAGGAAAGGCGGAGAAACCATCAGGCAGCAGCAGCGTTTGTGATTGGGATGGCTGCATTTGCAGGATGTGCCATCCTGCTTAGAAGGGCAAAGCGACCTCGGAAAAAGTAGGAAAAGAAAGGGCAATTTCGGGAAAGGGTTGCATAATGAAGCGTTCCCTCTTATAATCAGACATAAAAGAGAGAGCAAAAAGAAAGGTGGACAAAAAACATGACCGGGATTGCCGGATTATTTACTCCCTTGCTGGCACACATGCTCGTCCTCCAGCTGGTGGCGCTTCTATGCTCCTCCTGGATGGACGCCGCTTCCATGACGACACTGGCAGCGCTGATCTTATGCCTGCCCATGTACAGGCAGGTAAAAAAAGAAGATCCGCAATCAAAAATCAAAAACATCCCATCCCTCCTGATTCCATTTGTGCTTGGCGTGGCAGGAAATCTTTTGGGAAGCTGGCTGATGGATGCAGCGGGTATGTACGATAACTTTTCCAATGCCAGCCAGGAAGCGCTTTACGACAGCAGCCTCTGGATTCAGATCGCAGGGCTTGGAATCCTGGTCCCCATCACCGAGGAGTTGATCTTTCGGGGACTGATCGAACGGAGAGCTTCCAAAAGATGGGGGGCGGCAGCGGGAATCTTTTTGAGTGCGGCTTTGTTTTCCGTCTACCATGGGAATATGATCCAAATGGTCTATGCATTTCCGATGGGGCTTCTGTTGGGATGGAGCTATTGGAAATGGGACAATCTGACAGCGCCCATCCTGCTCCATGTGGGCGCCAATCTCTGCGGAGTTGTGATGCAGTTTCTGCATCCTTAAGGACAGTTGGGCTATTCGGTAATGTGGTTCATGCCCTGGCTTAAGATGCTGTAAACATGTTCATCCAGAAGGGAATAGAATACGGTTTTCCCATCCCGGCGGAATTTGATAAGGCGGCTCTGTTTGAGAATGCGCAGCTGATGGGAGATAGCGCTCTGGGTCATATTCAGAAGCTGTGCCAGGTCGCAGACGCACATTTCATGCTCCATCAGGACATATAGGATCTTGATGCGGGTGGGATCGGCAAATATTTTGAAAAGCTCAGCGAGGCTGTACAGCTGTTCGCCTGGCGGCATGGATGCCTCCACCGCCTTGATGGTCTCAGGATGTGCGTGGATAAATTCACAACGGGGAGCTTCGTCATTTCTGTTCATGGATCAGGACCTCCTTCTTGCTGTCTCTTAAATTTCGGTATTAATGAAATTATAATCAATCAGCCGGAGTTTGTAAAGCAAGGATATGAGAGGAGAAAAGTGCAGATGAAAGCAGCAGATATGCATTGCGATACCATAGGACGTCTCTATCAGGCGGCAAAACGGGGAGAGGAGGCCAAGCTTCGGGAGAACGATTTCCATCTGGATTTGATGAAAATGGCAAAGGGAGATTATCTCCTCCAGAATTTCGCCATGTTCGTCCCTTTAAATGAGACAGAGAATCCGTTTGAGACGGCGATGGAGATGATCGACCTGTACTATGAGGAGCTTAAGAAGAACCAGGATCTCATTTGCCCGGTCTATTCCTTTCAGGATATTGTGGACAATCAGGCAAACGGGAAGATGAGTGCCATGCTGACCCTGGAGGAGGGACAGGTGATCAACGGAAAGCTGTCCCTTTTAAGGGATTTTTACCGAATTGGCGTGCGTATGATGACATTGACGTGGAATTTCGGGAATATGCTGGGAGAACCGAATCTGATCATGGATGGGGAGAAGCCCCTGTTTCATGAACGGAATCCCAAAGGGCTGACGCCGCTTGGAATCGAGGCGGTCCAGGAGATGGAGCGGATCGGCATCATCGTAGATGTCTCCCATCTTTCGGACGGCGGCTTTTGGGATGTCTTCCGCCATACAAAAAAGCCGTTTGTGGCAAGCCATTCCAATGCTTATGCACTCTGCCCGGTCTGCCGGAACCTGACAGACGATATGATTCAGGCTCTGGGAGACCGGGGCGGGGTTATGGGACTGAATTATCTGGATGAATTTCTGACAGAAGCATATCAGACGGTTTCGGAGGAGGAATTGCTGGAGATCATGGCAGACCATGTGCTCCACATGAGAGACGTGGGAGGGATTGAGGTGTGTGCCCTGGGAAGCGATTACGACGGCATAGCCGGCAACAAGGCGCTGCCGGACGGATCTTACATGGAACGTCTGTGGGAAAAGCTGAGGCAAAGAGGGCTTTCAGAGAATGAGCTGGAGAAAGTGTTTTTCAGGAACGTGCTGAGGGTTTACCGGGAAATCCTTGGCTGAGCCCACAAAAAGGAAACCCAAACGGAACGAGACGCTGCACTAGAAAAGAAAAGCGGAAAAAGAAGCGGGATCATGGATGTGTCCGCTTCTTTTTCCGCTTTCAGCAGTTGATAGGACTCCTATGTTTCTTGGAAAATGCTGCTCTCAGACGGAGAAGTCCTCCTTCACAAACGGAATCTCAAAGGTTCCCATCACGTCTTTTAAGTTGTCCACATTTCTGGGACCATAGAGGGGAAGGCAGGCGAAATCCTGGCAGGTGAAGAAGCCCAGGACCACCTGGGAGACGGTGGCATGGTATTTCTCCATCAGTTCCCTGACGCGCTCTGCCATCCGAAGATTCCCCTCGGTACAGTAAGGAGAATCCTTTACGGCATCCCTGCCCTTGCTCACATACTGGTGGAAGAAGCCGCTGCATACTCCCATGTAGGGCATCGCCAGATTTCTTGGGTTCTGTCTGTGGTAATCCTGCATTCCGCCGTCCATGGCAAGCATGGTATCGTCGTCCAGAGGATTCATATAGCGGTATCCCAGGTTGTAGAGCGCCTGATTGGCGGCGAAGCTCCGATAGCCCTTTTGGCTGCAGTAAGCATCTGCCTCTTTCATCCGGTCCGTGGACCAGTTGGAACAGCCGTAGTAACGGATCTTGCCTTCCTTGACGAACTCCTCCATGGTATCGATCAGCTCCGGAACCGGGATCTTCTCGTCATCCCGGTGGTAGAAGTAGAGGTCGATACAGTCGGTTCGGAGTGCCTTCAGGGAAAGCTCCAGATCATGGCGCATGGAAGCACGGTCCACCCGGCTTTGGTGGAGATCCACCGGATCAGCCAGCATGTCCGGGTGGCCGCCCTTTGTAATAATGATTGCCTGGTTTCTCTTGCCGCTGCGGGAGAGCCAGTCGCCAAGGACGCGCTCACTCCGTCCCACTTCACCGGGAACCCAGTCGGAATAAACCCTGGCGGTATCGTAGACGTTTCCGCCCAGATCCAGGAAGGCGTCGAACAGGTAATCCGCATCTTTTCCGTCCCACTTAAGCCCGGCACTGGCAAGTCCGAGTCCCAGCGGGGAGAGAGTTAGCTCTGTATCGGGAATGGTAATCTGTTTTTTCATAATCCTGATTTCCTTTCGTTGTAGTCTCTGCTGTCTGGCATTACCACTACTATAGCAAGCTTTTGGAAAAAGGACAAGAGAAAAGTCGCAAGCTCCCGCGCAAAGGGAACGGTTCAGCAAAGTTTTCCAGATCAATGGGAAGTAATCCTTGACAGAAGACGGTAAGGGTGGTATGCTGAGTACAGCTAGAGCGAAACGGTTCGCTCTCCGGAAGGAGGGGTTATTTGGCAGCGACAATCAGAGATATCAAACGGATGACGGGGCTTTCCCTTGCAACGGTATCGAAATATCTGAACGGCGGCAATGTGCTTCCCGAGAACAAGGCTGCCATCGAGCATGCCATTGAGGTACTGCATTATGAAGTGAACGAGGTGGCGAGGGGACTGGCAACCAACCGGACGAAAACCATTGGGGTGCTGATTCAGAGACTGGACAATCTTTTCTCCAGTACGATCATCTCGAAGATTGAGGACATCTTGAGAGGCCATGGCTATGGAACCATCATCTGTGACTGCAAAGGGGAGGAGAAGCTGGAGGAGGAATCCATCCGTTTTCTCCTTAGCAAGAGAGTGGACGGGATCATCACGCTACCCACTGCCACTTCATCCGGATATCTGGAGCGGGCGTTGGTGAGGGATATCCCGGTGGTCCTGATCGACCGGGTATTTGAAGACAAGGAGTGGGACAGCATCCAGGTGGACAATGAAGAGGGTGGGAAAATGGCTGTGCAGAAGCTGATTGAGAACGGTCATACCAAAATCGCCATTGTCTGCGGGGATGAGCAGTATTATACGGCAAAGAAGAGGCTGAAAGGGTATTTCGACGCGCTGGAGGAGGCGGATCTTCCCGTGTATTCCAAATATATCAAGAGAGGACCTCTTGAGACCTCCCATGGATTCCAGTCTGTGGTAGAGCTGATGGAGATGGAGGATCCGCCCACGGCGGTCTTTCTGTCCAACTACGAGATCACCCTCGGGGCGATGCTTGCCATCAACGAGCGGGACATTCAGGTGCCGGAGGATCTTTCCGTGGTGGGCTTTGACAATATGCTCCTGGCGCAGGTGGTGAAGCCAAAGCTGTGGATGGTGGTACAGCCTATGGAGGAGATCGCCAGGGAAGCGGCAGAGCTGATGCTTCGCAAGCTGGACGGCGGTACGGAGGAAGGGCAGATCACGAAGGTGGTTCTGCACACCAGCCTGACGGAAGGGGCTTCCATAAAGAAAATCGGGAAGCTGACCTGAATCCCGCGCCAGGACCCGCAGAGCGGGTCTTGAATTTAAATTTTACATTGAAACGAACCGGTTCGCATATGAAAAAGGAGGACACTTATGGAAAAGACGTTACTGGGGATTGATATCGGGACCTCTGCCTGCAAGGTGGCGCTGTTCAACCGGAAGGGCAAGGTACTCGCGCAGTCCAATCAGCCCTACCAAGTCTATTATCCCCATCCGGGCTGGGTGGAACAGGATCCGGAGGAATGGTGGAAGGCGATCTGTGACGGGATCCGGGACTGCCTGACAAAAAGCGGTGTGGATCCGAAGAATATCCAGGGAATCGGGATCGACGGTCAGAGCTGGTCGGCGATCCCTGTGGACAGGGATGGCAGATGCCTTTCCAATACGCCCATCTGGATGGATACCAGGGCGCGAGATCTGTGTGAAGAGGTGAAGGAAAGGCTGGGATTTGAGAGAATTTTCCAGGTGGCTGGGAATGATTTCCTGCCCTCCTATTCCACGCCCAAGATGCTGTGGTTCCAGAAGGAGAGACCTGAGATTTTTGAAAAAACGGACAAATTTCTCCAGAGCAACGGTTACATCGTCATGAAACTGACCGGAGAGCTATCCCAGGATATGTCCCAGGGATACGGGATCCATTTCTTCGATATGAAGCAGAGAACCTATGACGAGACCCTTGCCAGTGATCTGGGGCTTTCCGTGGACCTGGCGCCGAAGATTTATGAATGCCACCAGGTGGTTGGAGAGGTGACGGAGGCAGCGGCGAGGGAAACCGGGCTGGCTCCTGGAACCAAGGTGGTGGCAGGCGGGCTGGATGCAGCCTGCGGGGCTTTGGGAGCTGGCGTCTATCAGAATGGTCAGACCCAGGAGCAGGGAGGTCAGGCAGGAGGGATGAGCATCTGTCTTGACCAGGCAAAAGCGCACTCGAAGCTGATCTTAAGCCCCCATGTGGTACCTGACCACTGGCTTCTCCAGGGAGGAAGCGTGGGAGGCGGCGGAGTGCTCCGATGGTTCCGGGAGCAGTTCGGGGAAGGTCAGACCTTTGACCAGCTGACCGCGCCCGCGGAACAGATACCGGCGGGAAGCGAGGGCGTCGTATTCCTTCCCTACATGTCGGGAGAACGCTCCCCCATCTGGGATCCCGATGCCAAAGGCGTTTTCTATGGGCTGTCCTTTGATAAGACAAAAGCGCATATGGTGAGGGCAGCCATGGAAGGCGTGGCATATTCCCTGGAGCACAATCTGCGGACCGCTAGGGAAGCCGGAGTAGAGGTGGAAGAGCTGATCGCCATGGGAGGAGCTTCCAACAGCATCCTCTGGACACAGATCAAGGCGGATGTGACGGGCAAGACCATCAAGGTGCCTACCTCCGATACGGCGACTACCTTGGGAGCCTGTATTTTGGCTGGAGTGGGAACCGGGATGTATGGAAGCTTCAAGGAGGCGGTGGAGGAGACCATCGTCATCACCAGGGAGCAGACGCCCGATCCGGACAACCACAGGGCGTATCAGACGTCCATGGAGCTGTATCTGGAGCTCTACGAGGACTTGAAGGGCACCTTCCGGAAATTCGCATCATGATTTCAGGAGCAGATGCACCAACGTAACGGTTCAACAAGGCGGAACGGTTGCGCACCAACAGGTATCTGGTTCTGTATATAAAAAAAGAAAGAGGTTGAGGACATGAAAGCAGGAGTTGTACATGCAAAGAACGATATCCGCTATGAGGAGATCGAAAAGCCCAAGGCTTTGCCGGGGAAAATCGTCATCAAGGTAAAGTATACCGGGATCTGCGGTTCCGACATCCCCAGAGTGAACGGCGATGCCTGCCATTTCTACCCCAATGTGCTGGGACATGAATTTTCCGGCGTAGTGGAGGAAGTGGGCGAAGAAGTAAAAAGCTTCAAGGTGGGGGATCGCGTATCAGGCGTGCCGCTGATCCCCTGTATGGAGTGTGAGGACTGCCAGAAGGGAAATTATTCCCTGTGCAAGCACTACAGCTTTATCGGATCCAGAGAATTCGGAAGCTTCGCGGAATATGTGATGGTTCCCGAGAAAAACGCGGTGAAATTTGATGAAGAGGTTACCTTTGAGCAGGGTGCCTTCTTTGAACCGGCGACTGTGGCACTCCACGGGCTTTTGAGAAACAACTATCAGGGCGGAAAGACTGTGGCGATCCTGGGAGGCGGCACCGTGGGAATGTTCACCATGCAGTGGGCAAAGATCTTCGGGGCGGCAAAGGTCGTGGTATTCGACATTGTGAAGGAGCGTCTGGATCTTGCTATGCGCCTGGGGGCGACGGCAGCGGTCAACACCCTGGATGAAGACTTTGAGGATCAGGTCAAAGAACTGACCGGCGGCAGAGGCTTCGACTACATCTATGAGACCGCAGGAAATACCGTTACCATGAAAATGGCATTCCACCTGGCGGCAAACAAAGCGGAGGTCTGCTTTATCGGAACTCCCACCAAGGAGCTGACCTTTACGGTTCCCGAATGGGAGAATATCAACCGCAAGGAATTCAAACTTACCGGCTCCTGGATGTCCTACAGCGCGCCGTTCCCTGGAAAGGAATGGGAATTGACTGCTTATTACTTCAAGACCGGACAGCTGAAATTTGACGATTCCTTTATTTATAAAAAAATCCCCTTAAGCCGGATCGCCGAGGCGTTCGAGATGTTCAAGACGCCGGGTCTGGTAAAAGGAAAAATTCTGATCGACAGTGAAAAATAGGAGGTTGTTATGACAAAGATTGATGTGACGAAGATCCCCAAAAAGCGGCTGTACACCGGCGAAGAGATTCCCTGCATCGGGCTTGGAACCTTTGGTTCTGACCGTTTTTCCTCAGAAGAGGTGAGCAATGCGGTGGCAGGGGCGATCCGGGCAGGATACCGGATGATCGACTGTGCCGCCTGCTATGGCAACGAAGCCGAGATCGGCGAGGTATTCCGTCAGGTGATGGAAGAGGGAACGGTGGAGAGGAAAGATCTCTTCGTGATGACAAAGGTCTGGAATGACATGCACGGCGACGGGGATGTCCTGATCGCCCTGGCAAAGAGCCTAAAGGATCTGAAGCTGGATTATGTGGATCTGTATTTCCTCCACTGGCCGTTCCCCAACTATCATGCACCGGGATGTGATGTGGATTCCAGAAATCCGGATTCCAAGCCGTTTACCGTGGAGCGTTTCATGAAGACCTGGCGGCAGATGGAACGGCTGGTAGATCTGGGGCTTGCCCGAAATATCGGAATGTCCAATATGACCATCCCGAAGCTTGAGGCGGTGCTCCCGCTCTTAAGGATCAAGCCGGTGGCGTGTGAGATCGAGCTGCACCCCTGCTTCCAGCAGCAGGAGCTGTTCGACTATCTGGTAGCCCATGACATTCAGCCCGTCGGCTATATGCCCATCGGTTCTCCGAGAAGACCGGAGAGGGATATGATGCCGGAGGACATTGCGGATTTGGAGATGCCAAAGCTTCAGGCTGTGGCAAAGGCGCACGGAATCTCACCAGCCACTGCGTCCATCAAGTGGGCAGTCCAGAGAGGTCAGATTCCCATTCCGTTCTCCCTTCATCATTATACGGAGAATCTAGAGTGCGTGACCACAGAACCTCTCACAGAGGAGGAGATGGCGTCCATCGCGACCCTGGAGAGAGGCAACCGTCTGGTAAAAGGACAGGTATTCCTCTGGCCGGGGGCAAAGGATTGGCACGACCTCTGGGATGAAGACGGCGTGATCGTAAAGTAGAAACACGCTTTGGAAAGCGGTAAGTGTAATTTGCGGCGCAGTAAAAGCCGCAGAGGCAGCAGGAATCGAAGGCGGTTTGGAGTGTCAGGGCTTCAGCCGCCTTTCTCTCTATAGAAAAGGAGTGGCAGGAAACGATGCAGAATCAGAAAGCAGAGTCCCTGGTCATCGTCCGCGGAGGCGGAGACCTGGCGACAGGGACGATCCAGAAGCTTTACAACGCAGGATTTCCAGTATGGGTGCTGGAATGCAGCCAGCCTACGGCGATCCGAAGAAAAGTAGCATTCTCTGAGGCAGTCTATGACGGGGAAGCGACCGTGGAGGGAATCCGTGCCGTCCGGGTGGAAGACCGGGAGCAGGCAGCAAAAGAAGCGGAACAAGGAAACATTCCCGTTTTGATTGACGGAGAAGCACGGATTTTGCAAAAGGTCCGCCCCCATGTCCTGGTGGATGCCATTTTGGCAAAGCGGAACCTGGGGACCAGGCGGGATATGGCAGAGATCACCATCGCCCTGGGACCTGGCTTTCGGGCAGGAGAGGATGTGGATCTGGTGGTGGAGACCAAGAGGGGACACCAGCTGGGGCGCCTGATCTGGGAGGGAGAAGCCCTTCCGAATACCGGGATCCCGGGTGTGATCGGAGGCTACGGGAAAGAGAGGGTGATTCATGCCCCGGCGGAAGGCTGCCTTCACGTGGAACGTGAGATCGGAAGCCTGGTACAGAAAGGAGAAAGGCTTGCTGTGATCTCCGGGAAAGAAGGGGAGACGGAAGTCGATTCTCCCTTGGAAGGCGTCCTTCGGGGAATCCTTCGGGACGGATTCTGGGTGCCGAAGGGGATGAAGCTGGCAGACGTGGATCCCAGGAAAGAGGAGCAGGCGAACTGCTTTACCGTTTCCGATAAAGCCAGGTGCATTGCGGGAGGCGTGCTGGAGGGGATCCTGGCACTGGAAAATAGGAGGGGAAAAAGATGATCTATCTGGATCCTGCAGCGACCAGCCTCCACCGTCCGGGAGAAGTGGGGGAAGCGGTACTCTATGCCATGGAACATTTTGGAAACAGCAGCCGGGGAAGCCACGAAGCGGCGCTTGCGGGGGCAAGATGCGTCTATGAGGCAAGGCTCATGCTCTCAGAACTCTTCCATGCAGAGGGACCGGAGCAGATCGCTTTCACCATGAACGCCACCGAAAGCCTGAATATTGCCATCAAGGGAATCCTGGGAAAAGAGGACCGGGCAGTGACCACCGTCCTGGAGCACAACAGCGTGCTGCGTCCGCTCTATGAGCTGAACCGGGAGGGGATGGAACTTTCCATTGTGGGCTGTGATGATAAGGGAAGGATCCTCTACGGAGAACTTGAGCAGGAGCTTAAGAAAGGGGCGAAAGCCCTGGTGGTCACCCAGGTGTCCAACCTGACCGGAAACCGGACGGATCTTGAGAGGATCGGCAGAATGTGCAGGGAGAACGGGGCGCTTTTGGTGGTGGACGCTGCCCAGGGCGCGGGTCATTTTTCCATTGATATGGAGCGTATGCAGATCGATGTCCTCTGCTTTACCGGTCATAAGTGCCTGTTGGGTCCCCAGGGGACAGGAGGGCTTGCCGTGAGAAAGGGGGTTGCCATCCAACCTCTGCTGAGTGGAGGCAGCGGGATCAAGACCTTTCAGAAGGAGCAGCCCGCCGAGATGCCGGAACGCCTGGAAGCAGGAACGCTGAATGCCCATGGCATTGCAGGGCTATTGGCTGGCATCCGGTATCTGAAGAGGGAGGGCATGGAGAAGCTGGCAAGACAGAGCGCTTCCCTCTGCCAAAATTTTTACCAAAGAGTGAAGGAAATTCCTGGAATCGTCTTTTACGGGGACATGGAGGCGGAGCGGGCGCCGATCCTGTCCTTGAATGTAAAGGGATGGGATTCCGCCAGGCTGGCAGACATGCTTTCCTATGAATATGGGATCTGCGTGCGCGCCGGAGGGCACTGTGCCCCACTTCTTCACGAAGCTTTGGGAACGAAAGAAGTGGGAGCAGTAAGGTTCAGTTTTTCCCATTTCAATACCATAGAAGAGGTGGGAAAAGCAGCGGATGCCCTGAAGGAACTGGCAAATGTTGACTTCCAGATACATTGTGATTATACTGTAAATGAGAAAAAACAACTGGAGGAGACAGAAAATGACACTAGATCAAGGAGTCATCAACGGGAGATACATCGTAGAATCCCTGCATCTGCCCCTGAAGCTTGAGAAGAGGCTGGAGGCATTGGGGATGACCAATGGGACGAGTGTTTCCGTACTGAATGCGAAGAACCATGGGACGCTGATCATTAAGGTCCGGGGAACCAGGTTCGCAGTTGGAAAAGCGATTTCAAGAAATATCACAGTGAGGGAGAGCGTATGAAGGAAGATCTGAGAATTGGATTTATCGGAAATCCCAACTGTGGAAAGACGACCCTGTTCAATGCGTTCACCGGAGCAAAGCTCAAGGTAGCCAACTGGCCTGGAGTGACGGTGGAAAAGGTGGAAGGGGCGATGAAATACCACGACCATGAGTTCAAGCTGGTGGATCTTCCGGGAACCTACAGCCTGACCTCCTACACCATGGAGGAGCAGGTGAGCCGCCAGTATATCCTGGGAGATGAGGTGGATGTGATCATCGATGTGGTGGACGCTTCGGCTCTGGAGCGGAACCTTTATCTGACTTTGCAGCTTCTGGAGTTGGGAAAACCAGTGGTTATGGCGCTGAATATGATGGATATTGTGGAAAAGAGAGGAATGGAGATCGACCTGCACCGTTTTCCGGAGATGCTGGGAATTCCCATCATTCCTGTCTCAGCGAGAAAACGGACCGGGCTGGATATCCTGATTCACGCCGCAGAGCACCACAAGGATTCGGCAAAACCGGAGATCCTGATCCATAACCATTCGGAGGAAACCAATCACAAGCACAACCACCATCAGGACTATGCCATGGTCTACAGCGATAAGATCGAGGACAAGATTGACCTGATCAAGGAGGAGCTTAAGAAGAAATATCCGGATATCACCAACCACCGCTGGGTGGCATTGAAGCTTTTGGAGCAGGATAAAGAGATCACAGAGACCTATCCGGTGGATCTGCCGGACGTCCTGGACCGCAGCTACGAGACGGATATCATCAACCAGAAATACGATTTCATCGAAGAGATCGTGGAAGAGGTTGTGGTGAACAAGGCAAAGAAAGAGGAACTGACCGACCGGGTGGACAAGGCGTTGACCCACAGAATCTGGGGAATCCCGATCTTTCTCTGCATTATGGCGCTGGTGTTCCTTCTGACCTTTACGGTGGGTGACTGGCTGAAGGGATATGTGGAGCTCCTCATGGAAGCCTTTTCCGGCGGCGTGAGGAGCCTGATGGAAAGCGTGGGAGTGGCGCCTCTTCTGATTTCCCTGGTGACGGATGGAGTCATCGCCGGAGTGGGGGGAATGCTTACCTTCTTGCCGAATATCTTTATCCTGTTTTTGGCGCTTGCCTTCCTGGAGGACAGCGGATACATGGCGAGGGTCGCTTACGTGATGGATGGAATCATGGGAAGGCTGGGGCTTTCCGGCAGGGCATTCATCCCGATGATCCTGGGATTCGGCTGTACGGTTCCGGCATTGATGGCGTCCAGGGTTCTGGAAAGCCGGAAGGACCGCTACCGGGTCATGCTGATCACGCCCTTTATGTCCTGCAGTGCAAGGCTGCCCATCTACATCCTGTTTTCTGAGATGTTTTTTGGCAGATACGCCATGCTGGCAGACTACTCCATGTATGTGATCGGGCTTGGCGTCGCCATTCTGGTGGCATTCCTTCTGCACAAGAAGGATCAGGGGACAGAGGAAAACACGCTGCTCATCGAACTTCCCGAATACAAGGCGCCCAGCAGCAGGACCGTTGCCATCTACGTCTGGGAAAAGGTAAAGGACTTCCTTACAAAGGCAGGAACGACGATCTTTTTGGCTTCCATTGTGATGTGGTTCTTGCTGAACATCGGTCCTGGTGGGCTGGCAGACACGATGGAGGGAAGCTTCGGGGCGATGCTTGGAAAATTTGTGACGCCGTTCTTTGTTCCGCTGGGGCTTGGATACTGGCAGATCGCCATGGCGCTCATCGCCGGAATTTCCGCAAAGGAAGTGGTGGTGACCAGCTGTGCGGTGCTCTTTGGCATCTCCAATATCAATTCGGCAGCCGGGATGGGAAGCCTGACGGAACTTTTAGGAGGAATGGGATTCGGAACGCTCAATGCCTTCAGCCTGATGGTTTTCTCACTGCTCTACATTCCCTGCGCGGCGACCCTCGTAACCATCAAAAAGGAGATGGGCGGCTGGAAATGGGCAGGAAAGGCAGCCATTTTTCAGCTGGCAGTGGCATGGGTCGTGGCGTTTCTGGTCTTCCAGATCGGCAGCCTGATCCTTGGATAAACAACGCCACGTTGCAGAGATGCCCCTGTGTGAAAAAACTGTGTTTAGGATTGACGTTTCAGAAGCGTCAGTGATAGAATAAACCTATCTTTTGAAAAACGGAGGAATGACATATGAACAAGGTGATCAGTACAGACAAAGCTCCGGGAGCAATCGGACCCTATTCCCAGGCAGTGCTTGCAGGCAATCTGCTCTATGCATCCGGTCAGATTCCTATCAATCCCGCAAATGGCGAAGTGGTGGATGGAGACATCAAGGCGCAGGCAGATCAGGTCTGCAAAAACGTGGGAGAGATCCTGAAAGCAGCCGGAACCGGATTTGAGAACGTAGTGAAGACGACGTGCTTCCTGGCAGATATGGGCGATTTCGCAGCGTTTAACGAGGTTTACGCTGGGTATTTCGTATCCAAGCCGGCGCGCTCCTGTGTGGCAGTGAAGACGCTGCCAAAGAACGTGCTCTGTGAGGTGGAAGTGATCGCAACCGTTTGAAAATTTACATAATGATCGGATCGGGAAGGATATCTTCCCGATCCGTCGCAATACCACGTACAGCTCACAGCTAACGCTATTCGCTGTACCGGTCAGCTCGTGACTAGGTCACTCGCTGGTCTCCGCTCCGCTTCGGTCGGCGCTAAGCGAACGTCCACCGGACGTTCAGCGCCGTTGCCCGTCGGATATCCGCGTGTCTGTGCAAGCAAGCTTGCCCATCCATGCGGCTGCCCTCCGTGCGTATCGCACAAAACCCGATGCAAAGAAGTTTGCATCGGGTTTTCAAAATTTAGCTCCTTTTTTGGAAAAAACAATAAAATTACCAGGATACCTGAAATAAATACAATCAATCATTGTTTAAATCGCTATAATGTAGCTATCAGGTACAGAAAAACCGGCAGACAAAAAAGGAGGTACAAGCAAATGAAACGCAATATGAACGAATGGTTACAGGCATATATTCACAATCCGGTGAAAAAGGCAGCGCCAATTCTGTCCTTCCCGGGCTGCAGGCTGATCGGGCACACGGTGGATGAACTGGTGAAATCCGGTCATCTCCAGGCACAGTGTATGAAAGCGATTGCCGACAAATTCGATACCGGCGTGGCGTTCAGCCTGATGGATCTTTCCGTGGAAGCAGAAGCCTTCGGAAGTGAAATTCATTACAGCGAAGAGGAAGTTCCCACCGTAGTAGGCGCGTTGATCCATGATGAAGAGGAGGCAGAAGCCCTGAAAGTTCCGGAAGTAGGGGCAGGAAGAACCGGAGCTGGTGGAGACGGTACTTGAGAAGGCGACAGAGTTTCTGGTGGCATATGCGAAAGCCTTCAAAGAAGCAGGAGCCAATGGAATCTGCCTGGCAGAACCGGCGGCAGGGCTGCTTTCCCCCAGCTTAATCGACGAATTTTCCACTCCTTATGTGCAGAAAATCCGTGAAGCTGTGGAGGATGAGAGTTTTGTGGTGTTCTACCACAACTGCGGCAATATCGTTCCGCTGCTGGAGAATGTGAAAGGGATCCAGGCAAAGGCATACAGCATTGGAAATGCCATCGATATTGAGGAAGCGCTGAAGGTCATCCCGGCAGACCGCCTGGTGATCGGGAATATCGATCCGGCGGGAACGCTGCGGAACGGCACCCCGGACCAGATCCGCAGAGAAACCACAGAGCTTCTTACGCGCTGCAGCAAATATCCGAATTTCGTGATCGCCTCCGGATGCGATATTCCGCCTGCTACGCCCATGGAGAACCTGGAGGCATTTTTTGAAGCGGTCAGAGCCTTCTATGAAGGCTGATTAGGAGAAGAAAGAACAAAGGTTTACCGGGATGCGGGCGCCGACGGGGTGATCCGGGATATCCGGGGGATTTTGGATTATTTATAAAAACGGACAGACAGGAGCCGAAACCACGCCAGGGAGATCTGCGCGGGTTTTCGGCTCCTGTTTTTGGTTCCGAGGCTTTTCAAAGTTGAAAATTCAAGCCACCTATGTTATTCTAGAAGTTAATCTGGGTTTCTTTTGCATTTTGGAAGGCGGGAAACCCGGCGCAAAGCCTAATATGGAGGTGGAAGGATTGAAACTTGCGAAACTGTTGGAGCGTTTGGAATATAGATTATTGCAGGGCTCTCTGGATACGGAAGTGAAAAGGATTGAGAACGATTCCCGAAGGGTGGAGGAAGGCGCACTTTTTTTCTGTATCCGGGGGGCTCTAAGTGACGGTCACAAATATGTGCCGGATGTGGTGGAGAAAGGCGCCGCCGTCCTGGTGGTCATGGAGGAGGTAGAAGCTCCCAAAACCGTGACGGTAATCCAGGTGGAAGATACCCGCTACGCCATGGCGCTGATCTCAGCCGCCTGGTACGGATACCCGGCGGAGCAGATGAAGGTCATCGGCATCACCGGTACCAAGGGAAAGACGACGACCACCTATATGGTGAAATCCATTCTGGAAGCAGCCGGACACAAGGTGGGGCTGATAGGAACCATAGAGGCGATCATAGGAGACACCCATATTCCTGCCAGCAATACGACGCCGGAATCTATCACCATCCAGAAGTATTTCAGGATGATGGTGGACGCGGGCTGTGACGCAGCTGTGATGGAAGTTTCCTCCCAGGGGCTCAAGCTTCACCGGACGGCGGGGATCCCCTTTGAGATCGGGATCTTTACCAATATCGAGCCGGACCATATCGGACCGGCGGAGCACGAAAGCTTTGAGGAATACATGCACTGCAAGGGAATGCTGTTTTGCCAATGTGCCCTGGGGATCGTCAATGCCGACGACAAGCATCTGGCCAAGGTGCTGAAAGGCCATACCTGCAGGATTGAGACCTTTGGATTTTCCCCCGAGGCGGATCTTCGGGCGGAGAATGTAAGGCTGATCCAGAGACCGGGATATCTGGGCGTCGCCTACCATGTGGCGGGGGTGATGGATATGGATGTGGAGATCGACATTCCGGGAAGGTTCAGCGTGTACAATTCCCTGACGGCAATCTCAATCTGCTGTCATTTCGGCGTATCGGAGGAGAATATCAAGTCCGCCTTAAAGCAGGCAAAGGTAAAGGGAAGGATCGAGATGGTCAAGGTGTCCGATGAGTTTACCCTGATGATCGATTATGCCCACAATGCCATGAGCCTGGAAAGCCTGCTTACGACCCTGAAGGAATACCATCCGAAACGGCTGGTCTGCCTCTTTGGCTGCGGCGGAAACCGCGCAAAAGCAAGACGGTATGAGATGGCGGAGGTGTCAGGGAGACTGGCGGATTTTACCATCATCACTTCCGACAATCCCCGGTTTGAAAAGCCGGAGGATATCTTAAATGACATCGAGGAAGGCATGAAGAAGACCGACGGAAAATACATTAAGATCGTGGACCGAAAAGAAGCCATCCGCTATGCCATCCATCACGGGCAGCCCGGCGATGTGATCGTCCTGGCGGGCAAGGGACATGAGGATTACCAGGAGATTGAAGGAAAGAAATATCACATGGATGAGCGGGAGCTGATCGCGGATATTCTTCGGGAAGACCAGGAAAGGGCGAGGTAATGTTTGCCAATGTTATCGTGGATATTTCCCACGAAAAACTGGACCGGACCTTCCAGTACCGGGTTCCGGAGACGTTTTCGGAAAAGGTGAAGCCCGGCGTGGTGGTGGAGATTCCCTTCGGGAAAGGAAACCGCCTCATCAAGGGTTATGTGGTGGAGGTCACCAGCCGGGCGGAGTTTGACGAGAAAAAGATGAAGGAGATCCATTCCGTCTCCACAGACGGCATCGGCGTGGAATCCCGTCTCATCGCCCTGGCGTCCTGGATCCGGGAGTATTATGGCTCCACCATGATCCAGGCTCTGAAGACCGTCCTCCCTGTCCGGGAAAAGGAGCGCCGGAAGGAACAGAAAAAACTGTGCCTGAAGGTTTCCAGGGAAGAAGGGGAGAAGGCGCGGGAGTTCTTCGGGCAAAAGAATCAAAAGGCAAGGCTGAGGCTCATGGAAGCCCTTCTGGAGACGGAGGAGCTTTCCTGGGAGATTGCTACCAAGAAGCTGAACCTCTCCCCCGCCTTGATCCGAACCATGGAGGAGAAAGGATTGGTGAAGGTGGAGAGCTCCACCGTATACCGCAATCCCATCCGGCTCCACGGCGTACAGCAGGAGAAAAAGGAACTGAATAAAGAACAACGCCAGGTGGTGGAAGGAATTCTCCGCTGCTGGAAAGAGGATGCAAAACCCTGCCTGCTCCACGGGGTCACCGGCTCCGGGAAGACAGAAGTCTATATGGAGCTGATCGAGGCGGTTTTGGCGGAGGGAAAACAGGCGATCGTCCTGATCCCGGAGATCGCCCTGACCTATCAGACGGTCCTAAGGTTCTACCGGCGTTTCGGGGAGAGGATCTCGATTTTGAATTCCAGGCTGTCAAAAGGGGAACGGTTTGATCAGTATGAGAGGGCCAGAACAGAACAGGTGGATGTGATCATCGGTCCCCGCTCGGCGCTCTTTGCCCCCTTTCCAAATCTGGGGCTGATCATTATGGATGAGGAACATGAGCCCTCCTACAAGAGCGAATCCGTCCCCAGGTACCATACCCGGGAGGTGGCGGAAAAACGCGCTTCCCTGGAAGGCGCCCGCGTGGTGTTCGGCTCGGCTACCCCTTCTGTGGAGGCATACCGCAAGGCAGAGAGAGGGGAATACCACCTCTTTGCCATGAAAAAACGGGTGAAAGACCAGCCGCTTCCGTCTGTGGAGATTGTGGATCTGAAGGAGGAGCTGAAGGAAGGGAACCGCTCGGTGTTAAGCAGGAGGCTTCGGGAAGAGATGGCGCTCTGCCTGGCAGCCCGCCATCAGATGATGCTCTTTTTGAACCGGCGCGGCTATGCGGGCTTTCTATCCTGCCGTTCCTGCGGGACGGTGCTGAAATGCCCCCACTGCGACGTGTCCCTTTCCGTGCACAGCAATGGAAAGCTTGTCTGCCATTACTGCGGATATGAGGAACCGAAAAAGGAACGGTGCCCCAAATGTGGCAGCCCCTTCCTTCGGGAGTTCGGGATCGGCACCCAGCAGGTGGAGCGCATCGTGCAGAAGGAATTCCCCGGAGCCAGGGTGCTGCGGATGGATCTGGACACCACCAGGGAGAAGGATGGTCATGAAAAGATCCTGGAGGCATTTGCCCATCATGAGGCAGATATCCTCATCGGAACCCAGATGATCGTAAAGGGACATGATTTCCCGGATGTGACCCTGGTGGGGGTGCTGGCGGCGGATCTGTCGCTCCATGCGGCGGATTACCGGGCGGCGGAACGCACCTTTCAGCTTCTGACCCAGGCAGCCGGACGGGCAGGCAGAGGGGATGTGCCAGGAAGGGTGGTCATCCAGACCTACGACCCGGATCACTACAGCATTCAGGCATCCAAAGATCAGGACTATCAGATGTTTTATCAGCGGGAAATCCTGTATCGAAGGATTTCTGTCTACCCCCCGGAAGGCGCTATGCTGGCAATCCATGCATCCGGCACGGACGAAGGATACCTGTCCGTAGCCATGGACTATCTGAAGAAATTTATCAGCCGGTTTGAGGATAAGACAGGGATTGGAATCATCGGTCCGGCGGACGAGACCATCGCGAAGATCAGCGACCATTACCGGAAGGTGCTCTACGTCAAGCATGAGGATGAGAAGGTCCTGACTATGATTAAGGAAAAAGTGGAACAATATATGGAAATCAACGAAGGCTTCCGAGCCGTTCACATACAGTTTGACAGAAACGAATAAATGATATAAGCGTCATAAAATGGAGGAAAAGAAAATGGCTATCAGAAAAATCAGAATCATGGGGGATCCGGTCCTGGAAAAGACCTGTAAGGAGGTCAAAGAGATGACTCCCAGAACCCGGGAATTGATCAGTGATATGTTCGACACCATGTACGACGGCATGGGGGTCGGGCTGGCGGCATGCCAGGTGGGAATCCTAAAGAGAATCGTGGTCATCGACACCACGGGGGAGGATCCCCACGTGCTGATCAATCCGGTCATCGTGGAAACCTCCGGGGAACAGACCGGACAGGAAGGATGCTTAAGCCTTCCGGGACAGGCAGGGATTGTGACCCGCCCCAACTATGTCAAGGTACGGGCGTATGATGAAAACATGCAGGAATACGAGCTGGAAGGGACAGAGCTTCTGGCGCGCGCCATCTGCCATGAATGTGACCATCTGGACGGGATCATGTATGTGTCCAAGGTGGAAGGAAGCCTGATGGATGTGGATGCGATGGAGGATGAAGAAAAATGAAAGTGATCTTTATGGGAACCCCCGATTTCGCGGTGGGGACATTGAAGAAGCTGATCGCGTCGGAGCATGAGGTGGTGGGTGTGGTAACCCAGCCGGACAAACCGAAAGGAAGGGGCAAGGCGATGCAGTTCACTCCGGTGAAGGAAGTGGCGGTGGAAGCCGGAATTGCCGTTTTCCAGCCAAGGAAGGTGCGGGATCCTGAAGTGGTGGAAACACTTAGAGGGCTGAACGCGGATGTGATCGTGGTGGTGGCATTCGGACAGATCATTCCGGAATCCATTCTGACGCTTACGCCCTATGGCTGCATCAATGTCCACGGTTCACTCCTTCCAAAATACCGGGGAGCAGCCCCCATCCAGTGGGCGGTCATCAACGGGGAGAAGGAGTCCGGCATCACCACCATGCAGATGGACGCCGGTTTGGACACCGGGGATATGCTGCTTAAGAAGGTTGTGCCGCTCTCTTTGGACGAGACAGGAGGAAGTCTCTTTGACAAGCTAAGCGCTGCAGGGGCAGATCTGCTCCTTTTGACCCTGGAAAAACTAGAAAAAGGGGAACTCATTCCAGAAAAGCAGGGAGAGTCTCCCACGGAGTATGCGAAGATGCTCACCAAGGAGATGGGAAACATTGACTGGACACGGGATGCCGTCAGCATTGAGCGGTGGATTCGGGGATTGAATCCCTGGCCAAGCGCTTACACAGGGCTGGAAGGCAAGACCTTGAAGATCTGGAAGGCAAGCGTCCTTCCGGAGGATACGGACGAAATGCCGGGAACCGTGGTGGAGGCAGGAAAGAACTGCCTGAAGGTCCAGACCGGAAAAGGGCTTCTCTCCATTGAGGAGCTTCAGCTGGCAGGAAAGAAGAGAATGGATATCGGTGCATTTTTGAGGGGAAATACCGTGAAGGAGGGGATTCTTTTATGCTGTTAGTTCACTATGGATTCGGGTATTGGTTTGACCCGACCTACATGTTGGTACTGATCGGTCTGTTGCTTTCTCTGGGAGCATCCGCGCTGGTAAAGAGCACCTTTGCAAAATATTCCAAGGTGCGCTCCATGTCAGGGCTTACCGGGGCGGAAGCGGCGAGAAGGGTACTGAATGCCTCCGGGATCTACGATGTACGGATCGAAAGGGTGGCAGGGAACCTGACGGACCACTACGATCCCAGAAGCAAGGTGCTTCGCCTTTCCAGCAGTACCTATGGTTCCAACTCCGTAGCGGCGGTCTGCGTGGCTGCCCATGAGTGCGGGCATGCCGTGCAGGATGCAAAGCATTACGGCCCGCTGGTACTTAGGAGCACCCTGGTTCCGGCGGCAAATTTAGGCTCCACGGCGGCATGGCCGATCTTTATCCTGGGGCTGATCTTTTCCATGAGACCCCTGCTAACCTTAGGAATCCTGCTGTTTGGCCTGGCAGTGCTCTTTCAGCTGGTGACCTTGCCGGTGGAGATCAACGCCTCCACCAGAGCTGTCCGTATCCTGGAAAATACAGGAATCCTCACAAGCGGGGAACTCACCGGAGGAAAGGCAGTGCTTCGGGCAGCGGCGCTCACCTATGTGGCGAGCCTGGCGGCATCCATCCTGCAGCTTCTGCGTCTGATCATTCTGGCAGGAGGACGGGACCGTGACTGAGGTAATCAACTTACGAGAAATCATTCTGGGAATCCTGATGGAGATCATCGAGGACGAGAAGCACAGCCATGTGGTCTTGAGGGAGACCCTGGAAAAATATCAATATCTGGAAAAGAGGGACCGCGCCTTTATCAGCCGGACGGTGGAGGGAACCCTGGAACATCTCCTGGAGCTGGACTACATCATCGAGCAGTTCTCCAGCGTGAAGGTCAAGAGAATGAAGCCGGCGATCCGCAATCTTCTCAGGATGTCTGTCTATCAGCTCAAATATATGGACAGCGTGCCGGACAGCGCCGTCTGCAACGAGGGCGTGAAGCTGGCGCAGAAAAAAGGGTTTTTCAACCTGAAGGGCTTTGTCAACGGAGTTTTGCGGAGCGTGGCGAGAAATATGGACAAGGTGGAATATCCGGATGCGGAGACGATGCCGGTGGCGCATCTTTCCATCCTTTATTCCATGCCGGAGTGGATCGTTAAGAAGTGGCTTTCCAGCTATTCCTATGAGACGGTGGAGCAGATCCTTCAGGCGTTCCAGGAGAAGCAGCCCACCAGCGTGCGCATGAACCTGAATAAGGCGACGAAAAAGCAGATCGAAGACAGTCTGCGGGAACAGGGCGTGAGCGTGGAGGAGCACCCCTATCTCCCCTATGCCCTGGAGATTTCCGGCTACAATTACCTGAAAGCCCTGGACGCGTTCCGAAACGGCTGGATCCAGGCACAGGATGTCAGCTCCATGCTGGTGGCTGAGATCGCAGATCCGAAATGGGGAGATTACTGCATCGACGTCTGTGCGGCGCCGGGCGGCAAATCCCTGCACCTGGCGGATAAGCTGAAAGGCAGCGGCTTTGTGGAGGCAAGGGATGTGACGGAGTCTAAGGTGCAGCTCATGCAGGA
The DNA here is from genome assembly GCA_018713105.1 of Candidatus Limivivens merdigallinarum. Taxonomy (GTDB): domain Bacteria; phylum Bacillota; class Clostridia; order Lachnospirales; family Lachnospiraceae; genus Limivivens; species Limivivens merdigallinarum. Next base: position 51,811 of record DVFT01000197.1, read on the forward strand.
GAATATCGAGCGCACCGGGCTGATCAATATGAATGCCATCGTGGCGGATGCCACGATCTTTTATCCCTCCTCGGTGGAGAAGGCGGATGTCCTGATTGCCGACGTTCCCTGCTCCGGCTTCGGCGTCATGGGGCGCAAGCCGGATATCCGCTACAAGACCTCGGAGGGAAAACAGGAGGAGATCGTACGTCTCCAGAGAAAAATCCTGGAGACGGTTTATCAATATGTGAAGGTAGGAGGAACGCTCGTCTACAGTACCTGTACCATCGGTGCGGAGGAAAACCAGTACAATCTGAAATGGTTTTTGGACAACTACCCATTCAAGCTGGAGTCCATCGACGAATACCTGCCCGATGAGCTAAAGAGCAGGACCACCAAGGCGGGATATCTCCAGATCCTGCCTGGAATACATAAGGCAGATGGCTTTTTTATCGCGAAGCTAAAGAGGATAGGATAATGGAAGAAACGGGACAAATGGATATCAAATCCCTGACGCTGGAGGAGCTCTCGGCGTACCTTAACGGGATGGGGGAAAAGCCTTTCCGGGCAAAACAGCTCTATCAGTGGATGCATCAGAAATTAGCTGGCAGCTATGAAGAAATGAGAAATCTTCCCAAAAGCCTGCGGGAGCGTCTGCAGGAAGAGACGGTCTATATGAGCCTGAAACCCGTGGAGGTACTGACGTCCCGGTTAGACGGGACAGAGAAATATCTCTTCCGCTTAAACGACGGCAATGTCATTGAAAGTGTGCTGATGCGGTATCACCATGGAAATTCCGTGTGCATTTCCACCCAGGCAGGCTGCCGGATGGGCTGCCGCTTCTGCGCATCCACCATTGGCGGGCTGAAAAGGAACTTATGCACTTCCGAGATGCTGGAGCAGATCTATGAGATCCAGAAAGCATCCGGGGAACGGGTTTCCAATGTAGTGCTTATGGGAACCGGGGAGCCGCTGGACAACTACGAGAATGTGGTTCGCTTGATCCGGATGCTTACCGGGGAGGAAGGGCTGCACATCAGCCAGAGGAATATCACGCTTTCCACCTGCGGCATCGTCCCAGGGATCTATCGGCTTGCAGAGGAGAAGTTTGCCATCACGCTGGCGCTGTCTTTGCACGCCTCCAGCCAGGAGAAGCGGGAGGAGCTGATGCCCATCGCAAAAAAATACGAGCTTTCGGAAGTGCTGGACGCCTGCCGCAGCTACTTTGGGACTACTGGCAGGAGAGTGACCTTTGAGTACAGCCTGGTGGGAGGAGTCAACGACCATGAGGAGGATGCGGTAAGGCTTGCAGGCCTGGCGAAAGGCATGGAAGCCCATGTCAACCTCATTCCTGTCAATCCCATCAAAGAGCGGGATTACCGGAAATCGTCCCGGCAGGTGATTTTGAATTTCAAAAATAAACTTGAAAAATACGGAATTAATGTTACTATTAGAAGAGAAATGGGCCGGGATATCAACGGGGCCTGTGGACAGCTTCGGAGAAGCTATATGGAAAGTAATAAAGGAGAGGAAGAGCAATGAAGGCGTATTGCATGACGGATGTGGGTCAGAGAAGAACCACAAACCAGGATTTCGTGTTCGCGTCCGTGGAGCCGGTTGGGAATCTTCCGAATCTTTTCGTGGTGGCAGACGGTATGGGCGGCCATAAAGCAGGAGATATGGCAAGCCGTTATACGGTGGAGGTACTCCTAGAAAGCGTCAAGGCGAGCAGGGAGAAGAATCCCATCAAGATCATCCGTGCTGCGATTGAGCAGGCAAACCGGGAGGTGCTGAAGAAAGCTTCGGAGGATGAGGCGCTGTTTGGAATGGGGACCACGGTGGTGGTCGCTACGGTGGCAGGCCATTACCTGTATGTCGCCAACGTGGGAGACAGCCGTCTCTATCTGATTCGTGATAAAATACAGCAGATCACCAAGGATCATTCCCTGGTGGAAGAAATGGTGCGCTGCGGAAGACTGAAAAGGGAGGAAGCAAGGAACCACCCCAACAAGAATGTGATCACCAGGGCGGTGGGCGCTGCCAAGGAAGTGATGATCGATTTCTTTGACATGCGTCTCAAGAAAGGAGATATGATACTGCTTTGCTCAGACGGCCTGAGCAATATGCTGGAAGATTCGGAAATCGAAGAGATCATCCGGGGAGGAAAAGACCTGAAGGAAATTGCCGGGGAGCTCATTACAGCGGCTAATCAGCATGGGGGCAAGGATAACATCGCTGTCGTATTGGTGGAGCCACTGAAAGGTGAGGTGAAGAGATGTTAAAAGAAGGAATGTTCATACAGGAGCGCTATGAGATCATCAGCCGGTTGGGCTCGGGAGGCATGGCGGATGTATATAAGGCAAAGGATCACAAGCTGAACCGCTTTGTGGCTGTGAAAGTCCTCAAACCAGAATTCAGGGATGATACGGTATTTATCTCCAAATTTCGGATCGAAGCCCAGTCTGCGGCAGGGCTGTCCCATCCTAATATCGTAAATGTCTATGACGTAGGAGAGGATGCAGACATCAGCTTTATCGTAATGGAGCTGGTGGAAGGGATCACTCTGAAGGAATATATCAACAAAAAAGGGCGGCTTGCCGTACGGGAAGCTACCAGCATTGCCATGCAGGTGTGTATGGGGCTGGAAGCTGCCCACAAGAACAACATCGTCCACCGGGATGTAAAGCCCCAAAACATAATCATCTCCACGGACGGAAAGGTAAAGGTGACGGATTTCGGGATTGCGAGAGCTGCCACCGCCAATACCATCAACTCCAGCGTTATGGGCTCCGTCCATTACAGTTCACCGGAACAGGCAAGGGGCGGGTACAGTGACTACAAGAGTGATATTTACTCGATGGGCATCACACTCTATGAGATGCTGACCGGCACGGTGCCCTTTGACGGGGACAGCACGGTGGCGATCGCCATCAAGCACTTGCAGGAGGAACTTCCCTCCCCCAGGAAATACGTTCCCGACCTTCCGAAGAGCACGGTGCAGATCATCTACAAATGTACCCAGAAGAGTCCAGATCGCCGTTACAACGATATGGGAGAACTGATTGCGGACCTGAAGGAATCCCTGGTAAATCCAGAAGGCGATTTCGTGAAGCTGGTGCCCATGAACAGCAATGCCCAGACCGTTGTGATATCAGATGAAGAACTAAACCAGATCCGGCAGAGTTACGGGGAAGCTCCCCAAGGGGGAAGCTTCGACCACTCCCAGCAGACGCAGCAAATGCCTCCCCAAGGAGGCTATCCCGGAGGCATGCAGGGAGGTTATGGGGGACCCGGCTATCCTCAGGGAGGAGGCTATCCCAATCAGGGACAAAGAGGGGCTTATCAGGGGTATCCGCCCCAGGGCAATCCTAACATAGGAGGGTACGGCAATCCGTACCCGCAGGGGTATTTTGATCCCGACGATGATGAGGATGACGAGGGCTTGAGCCCCAGGCTGGAAAAAGCCATGGTACTGGGCAGCATTGTGGCGGGCGTGATCATCCTCGCTATCATTGTGGTACTGGTGGGAAATGCTACCGGGCTGTTCGATATGAGCTTTTTGAACCGCAGCGAGACGGAGAGCGAAAGCCTGGTGACCACGGAGTCCCAGGCGGAGACGGAGAGCGATGCGCCTGAGACGACTTCGGATTCCGTAGAGGTTCCCAGCGTCATTGGAAAGACAGAGTCGGAAGCCCTGGAAGAATTGAATGCTCTCAGTATTGGAGGGAAAAAAGTGGGAGAGCAGCCTTCCGCGGAGTATGCGGCAGGTCAGATCATTTCCCAGACTCCGGCAGGAGGCAGCTCCGTACAGAAGAATACGATGATTACCTATGTGGTGAGTTCCGGCAGTGAGAGTACGCAGGTACCGGAGGTGGCTGGAAGGGCGCTTTCCGATGTGGAAGCGGAGCTGGACCGGATGGGTGTTAATTACGAGGTGAATTACACCAACAACCCGGTTGTAGAGACCGGCCAGGTTATCTACGCAGAGCCGCAAGCCGGCAGCGAGATCCAGACGGGGGATACCGTGGTTCTCTGGGTCAACGGAACGGAAGGTGATACCGGAGAATCTTCTACGGAATCCACATCAGGGGTCAAGGACTATACCGGAGAATGGGCGATCGATGCTCTGGATGCCCTGAACAAACAGGGATATAAGGTGGAGTATGTGTGGCAGCATGTCACAGATACGGATCAGGTAGGCATGGTTCTCTCACAGGATAAATCAGGAGAGGGGATTGCAGCAGGCAGTACCATCACGCTTACCGTCGGGGATATCGCGACCTCCAATTCCGACGGCACATCGTCGGGGGAAAGCCAGACGGAGACAGGCACAAGCACCGGGGAGACCGAGAGTGAGACGGCTTCGGCTGCCGGAGCAGCATCCAATTCTGGGACAGGAGAGGAATATGTGTGCAGCTTCCGCCTGGATGTGCAGGAATACAATGGATATCCGGTTCGTATTGTCCTGGAACAGGATGGAGTTGAAGTGACCCTGGTGGATGATGAGGAAGCGAGCTTCCCTTATGACCTGGAGTGGAGCAGCGACTCCAACAGCCTTGGAACCGCTTATGTGTATATTATGGATCCGGATACCGGCGAGGTGATCACCAGCTTTAAGTCCAGGGAGCCTATTGCATTCACAGCAGCCGATCAGGAAACAAGCGAGTAACGATGAATATGGAACATACAGGAAAAATTATAAAAGGAATTGCTGGTTTCTATTATGTCCATGTGGAGCAGGAAGGTGTCTATGAATGCCGGGCAAAGGGGATCTTTCGGAAAAGCGGTGAGAAACCTCTGGTGGGAGATAACGTTAGGATTGAGATTTTAAGCCGGGATGAGATGGAGGGCAATCTGGTGGAGATCCTGCCGAGAAAGAATGTCCTAATCCGGCCGGCTGTGTCGAACGTGGATCAGGCTCTGGTGATTTTTGCTGCAGCCAAGCCCAAACCCAATTTCAACCTTTTGGACCGTTTTCTGGTTATGATGGCCTGGCAGGACGTGGACACCGTGATTTGTTTTAATAAGAAGGACATTGCCTCTCAGGAGGAGGAAACAGAGCTTCGCCGTATCTACAGCGGCGCAAAGAGCAAGGTGCTTTTTACCAGCGCCCGGGAAGAGGAAGGGATCGAAGAGATCCGGGAAATCCTGAAGGGGAAGACGACGACGGTGGCAGGACCCTCCGGGGTAGGCAAATCGTCCCTGATCAATCTTCTCGTTCCGGAGGCGAAGATGGAAACGGGAGAGATCAGCCATAAGATCGACCGTGGAAGGCATACCACCCGTCATTCGGAGCTGTTTTATGTGGAGGCGGATACCTACATCATGGATACGCCGGGATTCAGCTCCCTGATCCTTCCCGATATGGAGAAGGAAGATTTAAAAGACTGCTTTGCTGAGTTCAAAGATTACGAGGACGGATGCCGGTTTAAAGGATGTATGCACCTCAATGAACCGGACTGCGCAGTTAAAAAGGCGGTGGAGGAAGGGCAGATCAGCCTTCGCCGGTATACCAGCTACCAGGAATTGTTTGAGGAACTAAAGAACAGGAGGAAATATTGACGTGTATGTATTAGCACCTTCTCTGTTGTCAGCCAACTACATGGCAATGGGAGAGGATTTAGAGACGATCCGCCGTGCGGGAGGCCGTCAGGTCCATGTGGATATCATGGACGGGCGTTTCGTGCCCAGCATCAATTTCGGGATCCCCCTGGTGGGAGCTTTGAGAAAGGAGACAGACCTGATCCTGGACGTCCATCTGATGGTGGAGGATCCGGACCGATATGTGGAGGAATTTGCCAGGGCAGGCGCTGACATCATCACCGTTCACGCGGAAGCCTGCACCCATCTTCACCGGACGATCCAGCATATCAAAAGCATGGGCAAGCGGGCAGGAGCGGCGCTGAATCCGGCGACGCCTGCGGCGGCGCTTTCCTGTGTGCTGGAGGATCTGGACCTTATCCTTGTCATGTCGGTGAATCCGGGCTTCGGCGGTCAGAAATACATCCCGTACAGCACGGAGAAGCTGAAGGAACTAAAGGAAATCCGCAAAGAGAGAGGGCTTTCCTTTGACATCGAGGTGGACGGCGGAGTCAACCTTGCAAATGCAAAGGAAATCATGGCAGCCGGCGCCAATATGCTGGTGGCTGGAAGCGCTGTGTTTTCCGGCGATCTGGAAGACAACATCCGGCAGTTCTTAACCTGCATGGAAGAAATGGAAAGCGGGCAGTCGTCATGAAACACACAGTGATCATTAGCGGGGGCAGTCTCAATGAAGAGTTTGCCCTCGATTTTTTGGAAAAAAACGGGTGGGACTATCTCATCGGAGCGGACAAAGGGATCCGTTTCCTGAAACACAAAGGAATCGTCCCGACGCATATCGTAGGTGACTTTGATTCTTCCACAAAGGCAGACCTGGCGTATTTTGAGAAGGTTCCGGGAATTGAGATCCGAACCTTTAATCCTGTGAAGGATTTCACAGATACAGAGATCGCCCTGAGGCTGGCGCTGGAACTGGACGGGGATAGTATCACAATTCTGGGCGGATGCGGCGGAAGCAGGATCGACCATCTCATCGCCAATGTGAGGATCCTGGACATAGCGGGAAGGGCGGGGAGAACCTGTGCCATTTTGGACGAGAAGAACCGGATCCGGCTCATGGACAAGCCCTTTGTCATCCAGAAGTCGGAGCAGTACGGGAAATACGTCTCACTCTTTGCCTATGGGGCAAAGGTGGAGGGAATTACCCTCCGGGGATTTTATTATTTGTTGACAAATTACGACATGGAATATTCCGACGCCGTCGGGGTAAGCAACGAGATTACGTCGGAAATGGCATCCGTTTCCTTCAAAAGCGGAAAACTTTTGGTGGTGGAATCGAAGGATTGACGAAACCTGTCGATTAGTTTCCGGGCAAAATGCTTGCTTTTTTGTCAGTTTGTGTGCTAAACTGTCCCATGTAGAAGATTCAGGAAGAATAGAATAAGTGTTAGAAAGGAAGCTTCTAAAGATGAAACTAGGCATTGTAGGGTTACCCAATGTAGGAAAAAGTACGTTATTCAATTCCTTGACGAAGGCGGGAGCAGAGTCTGCCAACTATCCGTTCTGTACCATCGATCCCAATGTGGGCGTGGTGGCAGTGCCGGATTTCAGGCTGAAGCTTTTGGCAGATCTCTACCATTCTGAAAAGATCACGCCGGCTGTGATCGAATTTGTAGATATTGCAGGGCTGGTAAAGGGCGCGTCCAAAGGCGAAGGCTTAGGCAATCAGTTTTTGGCAAACATCCGTGAGGTGGATGCCATCGTCCATGTGGTGCGCTGCTTTGAGGACAGCAACGTGGTTCATGTGGATGGAAGCGTGGATCCGGGGCGTGATATTGAGACGATCAACCTGGAGCTGATTTTCTCCGATATCGAAATATTAGAGAGAAGAATTGCAAAGACTACCAGAGGAGCCAGAAATGACAAAACCCTGGCAAAGGAGCTGGAACTCCTTAAGAACCTCAAAAGCCATCTGGAAGATGGAAAGCTGGCGATCACCTACCAGACCGAGGATGAAGATGAGCTGAAATGGATTTCCGAATACAATCTGCTCACGGCAAAGCCGGTCATCTTTGCAGCCAATGTAGGTGAACAGGATCTGGCGGACGACGGGGCAAACAACCCTTACGTCCAGAAGGTCCGCGGGATCGCAAAGGAATCCGGCAGCGAGGTCTTCGTTATCTGCGCCCAGATCGAGGAGGAGATCTCAGAGCTGGATGAGGATGAGAAGGCAATGTTCCTGGAGGATCTGGGACTGAAGGAGTCGGGGCTTGAGAAACTGATCAAAGCAAGCTACAGCCTCCTGGGCCTCTTAAGCTATCTGACGGCAGGTGAGAAGGAGACCAGGGCATGGACCATCAAGAAGGGCTCCAAGGCGCCGCAGGCAGCGGGCAAGATCCACTCTGATTTTGAGAGGGGATTCATCCGCGCAGAGGTGGTCAACTACCAGGATCTTCTCGACTGCGGAAGCTATTCGGCAGCCAAGGAGAAGGGGCTGGTCCGTCTGGAAGGAAAAGACTACGTGGTTCAGGATGGGGATGTCATTCTGTTTCGATTCAATGTATAAGCAAGAGGTGAGACTATGAACCAGGAAATCAACTTTCCGCATCTTGGAATTTATCTGGACCATGTAGGAAGGGGCATTTCCGTCTTTGGATTCGAGATCGCATACTATGGGATCACCATTGCCATTGCCCTGCTCTCAGGAATGGCGCTCGCCTTCCATGTGGCAAAAAAGACCGGGCAGAAGGTGGATGACTATTACGATATGGCGATCATCGGCATTATCGTTTCCCTTGTGGGAGCCAGGCTCTACTATGTGATTTTTTCCTGGGATTTATACAAAGACGATCTTTTGAGTATCTTCAACACAAGACAAGGCGGCATGGCAATCTATGGCGGTGTCATTGCCGCAGTAATCACTATGGTGGTATTCAGCAAGGTCAAGAAGATCCGGTTCGGGCTGCTGGCGGACACCGTCAGCGTCGGGCTGGTGCTTGGCCAGATCATCGGCAGGTGGGGGAATTTCTTCAACCGGGAAGCCTTTGGCGGCTATACCGATTCGCTGTTTGCCATGCAGCTTCCGCTGGATGCAGTACGCCAAAGCGAAGTGACGGCTGAGATGATGGACCATCTGGTCCAGAGGGGCGGAGTGGACTTTATCCAGGTCCATCCTACCTTTCTCTATGAGTCGTTGTGGAACACGGGCGTTCTGACCATACTTTTACTTATGACAAAAAGAAAAAAGTTTCACGGAGAAATCTTCCTTCTGTACCTGGGAGGGTATGGACTGGGAAGAGCCTGGATTGAAGGGCTTCGGACCGATCAGCTTCTGATCCCGGTCTTGGGATGGCCCGTCTCACAGGTATTGGCGATTGTACTGGCTGCAGTATCCGCGGCGCTTTTGGTCTGGAAGTTCAGAAATCTATCAAACAAGTCTTTACAGAAAGGAAAAGGTGAGCGGAATGAACAGAAAGGAAAATTTGAAAATGGAGATTGAGAGGGAACGCAAGAAATTGGATGAGCTGACACTGGGCACGGATCTTAGTGCTGTGTATGAGCAGAGCTTGGTGGTAGACCGGCTGGTGGAGGAATATCTGGAATTGACCACCATTTGAGGATCTTTAGGGAGAGAATTACGAAAGAAAAGGAGAGACTTCGGGCTAACCGGAGTCTTTTTTTGTGTATTTTTTGGAAGAAATTGGGACAGCTCCCCACTTTGCGCCAAAATCTGGATAAATGGCGCAGTTGTGCGGATTCTTAAGAAAATTAATAGGATTTGGGGGTTGTTTTTTGAGGGGAAATGAGATATTATTAATGCATAAGTGGTAGAAAGTGGTGGAAAGTGGTATAGGATGGTTCCTAAGTGGTTCCATTGACGCAAACCCATCGCGAGATACGGATTAGGACGTGACCCGTATCTTTCAGAAAGAAGGTGCGTCATATGTTTATGGGAGAGTATAATCATACGATCGATGCAAAAGGCAGACTGATTATCCCTTCAAAATTCCGCGAAGGACTGGGAGAGGAATTCGTGGTGACCAAAGGGTTGGATGGCTGCTTATTTGTATTTCCCAACGACGAATGGCACGCTTTTGAAGAAAAACTGAAAGCTTTACCACTTACCAATAAGAACGCCAGACAGTTTGCCCGCTTTTTTGTAGCGGGAGCAACGCCCTGTGAACTGGACAAGCAGGGGAGAGTTCTCTTGCCGGGAACGTTGAGAGAATTTGCTGGTTTGGATAAAGACGTGGTACTGACCGGTATGCTGAACAGGATCGAGGTATGGAGCAAGGCCAAGTGGAATGAGAACAACTGCCTTGATGATTCGGCAATGGACGAAATTGCAGAGCAGATGACAGATTTAGGTCTTAGCATATAGTCAGGGGAGGACAATATGGAATTTCAACACAAATCTGTACTGCTTGATGAATGCATGGAAGCCTTGAATATCAAACCGGACGGGATTTACGTAGACGGCACACTGGGCGGCGGCGGACATTCCTATGAGATCTGCCGCAGACTGTCAGAAAAAGGGAGACTCATCGGCATCGACCAAGATGAAGATGCCATCGAGGCTGCTAAAGCGCGCTTAGGGGAGTTTAAAGATAAAGTTACGGTCATACGCAGCAACTACTGCGATATGAAGAGAGAACTGAACAGCAGAAACATTGCAGCAGTAGACGGAATTCTTTTGGATTTGGGAGTTTCCTCCTACCAACTGGACAATGCGGAACGCGGATTCACGTATCGCGAAGATGCGCCTCTGGACATGAGAATGGATCAGAGACAGCAAAAGACGGCAAAGGACATTGTGAACGGGTACAGCGAGATGGAGCTGTACCGGATCATCCGGGATTACGGGGAAGAAAAGTTCGCAAAGAATATTGCCAAGCATATTGTGAATGCCAGAAAAGAAAAAGCATTGGAAACAACTGGGGAGTTAATTGATGTGATAAAAGCGGCGATTCCCATGAAGGTCCGCCAGGTAGGGGGACACCCGGCCAAAAGAACGTTCCAGGCAATCCGCATCGAACTGAACAGGGAGCTGGAGGTACTCTCCGAATCCCTTGGAGATATGATCGATCTTCTGAATGATGGGGGGCGTATCGCCGTGATCACCTTCCACTCGCTGGAAGACCGAATTGTGAAGAACATATTCCGTGAGCAGGAAGATCCCTGCATCTGCCCAAAGGACTTTCCGGTCTGCGTGTGCGGCAGGAAGCCCAAAGGCAGGGTGATCACGAGAAAGCCGATCGTGCCGGGAGAAGAAGAGCTTCTGTCGAACCGTCGGGCAAAGAGCTCAAAACTTCGCGTTTTTGAGCGGATCAGGTAACCAGTAATCAGCAACGAAAGGGAACAGGATGGGAAATCAAAGAGATCCGAGATACGGATACTACCAGAGAACATATATTGAAGGAAATACAGTCCGCAAGCTGCATGATACCCAGGCGGTTCCCCAGGAGCTGCCGGATGACCAGAGAGAGTACAGGCGCCCTGCCCCGAGAAGGGAGAGCAGCGTCAGAGCCAGAGAAGGGCAAAACGCAAGGAGAGCTGTCAAGGCGAGAACCAGGAGACGTGCCATCCAGATGAATTTCGGCTATGTGGCATTCCTGACCGGGGCGGCAGCGATGAGTGTGTTTATCTGCGTGAATTTCCTTCAGCTCCAGGCAAGAAATACCTCATTGCAGAAGGAGATCATCAGCCTTGAGAGCCAGTACAGCGAGCTGAAGCTTTCCAACGACGATGCCTATGCCAGGGCGGTATCTTCTGTGGATCTGGAAGAGATCCGGGATATAGCGATTAACGAGCTTGGCATGGTCTATGCCAAGGAAGGACAGATCATCACATATGACAGCGAGACGGAGGACTATGTCAGACAGTATGAGGAAGTCCCGCAGGAATAAATAGGTGAAGAAATTGACAGAAAGAAGAAAGAAAAGAAAACAACGATTTAACCGGCAAATGCAAATAAAGCTCCTGGCTGTATTTGCATTTGTTTTATTCGTCCTAGTCGGACTGAATGTGTACATTGCATATATCAACATCAAGAGCGGGGACAAGTACGCCAGGCAGGTATTGTCCCAGGAATATTATGACAGCCGGACCATCCCCTACCGGAGAGGAGAAATCCGTGACCGGAACGGGAATGTGCTGGCGAGAAGCGAAAAGGTCTATAATGTGATTCTGGACTGCTATGCAGTCAATGAGGATCAGGAAAATTATATGGAGCCGACAGTCCGGGCACTGGCGGAATATTTCAATTTGGACGAGGCGGAAATGAGAAGCCTGATTACCGCTGAGGATACCAAGGAAAGCCGTTATCAGATCCTTGTACAGGAGATCAGCCAGGAGGAAAAGGATGCCTTTGAGGAGGGGACGGACAGTTCGGCGGAAGGGCTTTCCGATGCGGAAAAGGAGGAGCGCAGCAACGTCCAGGGAGTCTGGTTTGAGGAGGATTATCAAAGGATTTATCCGATGGATACCCTTGCCAGCAGCGTAGTAGGATTTTCCAATGACCTGAACGATGGAATCGCCGGTCTTGAAGCTTACTACAGCGACGTACTGAACGGGGTAAACGGCAGGGAATACGGCTACCTGAATGAAGATTCCGAACTGGAGAGAAATATCATCGAGCCGGAGAACGGAAACAACCTGGTTACCTCCATTGATATGAATATTCAGCAGATCGTGGAAAAATACATCGCACAATTTGATGCAGAACATGCCGGAGGTCCTGTGGAAGAAGCCAACGGCAAGGGAAGCGTCAACACCGCAGTGATCGTCTCCAACCCAAATACCGGAGAGATCTATGCCATGGCGACCAATCATGGATATGACCTGAACGATCCCTATGACATGAGCGGAAGCTACACCCAGGCAGAGCAGGATGCCATGACGGAGCAGGAAAAGTCAGATGCCTTAAATGAACTCTGGAACAATTTCTGCGTTTCCGATTCCTTTGAACCGGGATCTACGTTCAAGCCCATTACCGTCGCATCGGCTTTGGAGACAGGAGCGATCGATGAAAACGATACGTTTTACTGCGACGGCGGCGAGATGGTAACGGACCGTTACATCAGGTGTGACAATGTCAACGGTCACGGAATGCTGACGGTCAAGGAAGCCATCCAAAATTCCTGTAACGACTGCCTGATGCAGATCAGTTTTCAGCTGGGGATTGAACAATTCTGTGAGTATATCCGGCTGTTTAATTTCGGCAGCCTTACCGGGATTGATCTTCCCAATGAAAATACCGGAGTACTCTATACGAGGGATGCGATGCACGAAGTAGAATTGGCGACGAATTCTTTCGGGCAGACGTTCACCTGCACCATGGTGCAGGAGCTTGCGGCTTTTTCCACGGTAGTAAACGGCGGGTATTATTATCAGCCACAGATGGTAAAGCAGGTTTTAAGTGAAAACGGAGGCGTGGTCAAGAGCTTTGAACCGGTCCTCCAGCGTGAGCCGATCTCTTCCAAAACCTCGGAGATCCTAAAAGAAGCTTTGGAGATGGGGGTACAGTACGGCACCAGCCGGCAGGCACAGGTTCCGGGATACCGGGTAGGAGGAAAGACGGGAACGGCGGAAAAAGGCTATCCCAGAAATCAGACCGATTACATCGTATCCTTTATCGGTGCGGTGCCGATCAATGACCCGGAGGTCGTGATCTATGTGGTGATCGACCAGCCGAATGTGGAAAACCAGGCGGACAGCGGTCTTGCCTGTGTCCTGGCAAGACAGATCCTGATGGAGGTTCTTCCTTACATGAACATTCCGATGACGGAGGATATCACAGATGAACAGCTGGCCACTCTGGGGATCACCAGAGAGGAAGCGGAAGCTGGAAGGATCACCGAGACCGAGGCTCCTGAGACGGATGAATACGGGAATGTCATTGAGACAGAGACGGAAGCCTCTGCCACAGAGGAGACGCCGTCCACCGATGAGTATGGCAATGTCCTGTCCACGGAGGAGACGCCGTCCACGGACGAATATGGAAATGTCCTGGTCACGGAGGAAACGGAGGATGGGAATATAGGGGCGAACCCGGATGACCCGGTGGCTGAAAATCCCAATGTTCCTGCTCCGCCGGATGAAAACCAGGAGGAACAGCTTCCAGCCGACAGTGAGGTCACAATGGAAGACCTGATCACCCAGTGATGGGATTGGAAGGCATAAAGAGCCCCGCAAAAGCTTATACATACAAAAAGAGCTTTTGCGGGGTTTTTCCATGGGAAAATTGATGACCTACCACAAAAAGAAAATCCTGGTGGTATTCTTCTGCTTTGCGGCAGTCATCCTGGGACTGATCGGGCGGCTTGCCTATCTGATGCTGGCAGAATCCGGGTATTACAGCGAAAAGGCGTTGGATCTCCATGAGCGGGAGAGGGATATCAAGGCAGCCAGAGGACGGATTCTGGACGCCAACGGCGTGGTGCTGGCAGACAATCAGTCCGTGTGTACGATCTCGGTGATCCACAGCCAGATCGAAGAGCCGGAGGAGGTCATACGGGTCCTGTCAAAAGAACTTGGGATTTCAGAGGAAAAAGTGCGCCAACGGGTGGAAAAGGTGAGCTCTATGGAACGGATCAAGACCAATGTGCCGAAAGAAACAGGAGATGCCATCCGGGAATACGGTCTTTCGGGAGTCAAGGTGGACGAGGATTTCAAACGTTACTATCCCTACGGGACGCTGGCGTCCAAGGTATTAGGGTTTACGGGAAGTGACAACCAGGGAATCATAGGGCTGGAGGTGGAATACGAGGAGGTATTAAAGGGTACGGACGGAAAGATCCTGACGCTTACGGATGCCAGAGGCATAGAGCTTTCCGATGCGGGAGAGAGCCGGCTCTCCCCCGTCCCGGGAAACGACCTCTGCATCAGCCTGGACAGAAATATCCAGGAATACGCGGAGCAGGCGGCAGAGAAAGTGATGGAGCAGAAACAGGCGGACGCCGTGTCGATTCTCCTTATGAATCCCCAGAACGGGGAAATTTACGCCTGCGTCAATGTGCCGGAGTTCGACCTGAATGATCCCTTTACCCTGCCGGTGGACGACAGTGCTATGAGTGAGGAGGAAAAACAGGATGCCCTGAACCAGATGTGGAGGAACGGCAGCATCAACGACACCTACGAACCCGGTTCCACCTTCAAGATCATCACCATGGCGGCAGGGCTGGAGGAGGGGGTGGTCAGCGAGAACGATTCCTTCCACTGTCCGGGCTACATCATCGTGGAGGACAGGAGGATCCGCTGCCATAAAGTGGGAGGACATGGCTCGGAAAATTTTGTCCAGGGCGCCATGAATTCCTGCAATCCGGTGTTCATCACTGTGGGATTGAGGCTGGGAGTGGAGAACTACTACAAATACTTCAAGCGGTTTGGCTTGATGGAAAAGACCGGGATCGACCTTCCAGGTGAGGCATCCACCATCATGCACCAAAAGGAAGCTATGGGATTGGTGGAGCTTGCCACCGTCTCCTTCGGTCAGTCCTTTCAGATCACGCCCATCCAGCTGGCTGCCACCGTGAGCTCCCTGGTCAACGGCGGCAGGAGGGTCACGCCTCATTTTGGCGTTCAGGTACAGAACCGGGAGGGGGAGCTGGTGGAGGTCCTGGAATATCCGGAAGGGGAACAGATCGTATCCGAAGAAACCTCCAGGCGGGTGGCTGCCATTTTGGAACAGGTAGTAGACGACGGATCAGGGCGAAATGCCAAAATCGAAGGGTACCACATCGGCGGCAAGACAGCCACCTCCGAGACATTGCCCCGAAGCGCAAACCGCTATATTTCTTCGTTCCTGGGCTTTGCGCCTGCGGAGAATCCCACGGTCTTAGGAATCTGCGTGATCCATAACCCACAAGGGACGTACTACGGAGGAACCATCGCGGCGCCGGTGATCCGGGAAATTTTCGAGAACGTCCTGCCTTATCTGGGGATAGAACGGGACGAAATTCTTCCCGAACAGACCGGGTAAACAGCCTGCAGCCGGCATATCACCCGCAGGAATCAAGGAAAGTTCTTGCGCAAACAGGCAAAAAGAATTATACTGTTAAAAAAAGAATACAAAGAGGTGCAAAATGATAATAGGTACAGAAGTAATCGTTTCCACATTGATCCCTTTGCTGGTGGCTTTCGCAGTCAGCGTGCTGCTTGGTCCCTTTGTGATCCCCTTTCTTCGCAAGCTGAAGGTGGGGCAGACGGAGCGCAAGGAAGGAGTGCAGTCCCATCTGAAGAAGGCAGGGACGCCGACGATGGGCGGGCTGATCATCCTGATTGCTATTTTGGTGGGGGCTATTTTCTATGTGGGTTCCTATCCGAGGATCATCCCTGTGCTGTTTCTGACGCTGGGATTCGGGATTATCGGGTTTCTGGATGATTATCTGAAGGTGGTGCTGAGACGTTCTGACGGGCTCTACCCCAAACAGAAGATGCTCTGTCAGATCGTGGTGACCACGATTTTTGTCGTATACCTGATCCTGATGGATCCGGAAGGGCTTACGATCCTCATTCCATTTACCGGCCAGGTATTTGATGTGAGGTGGGTGACGGTGCCCTTATGCTACTTTGCCGTGATCGGAACGGTGAACGGAGTGAATTTCACCGACGGCCTGGACGGCCTGGCAAGCAGCGTTACAGTGATTGTGGCAGTGTTTTTCACGGTGGTGTCCTTAGGGCTTTCCGGCGGGATCGAACCTGTCACCGCAGCGGTGACGGGAGCTCTTTTGGGCTTTTTGCTGTTTAATGTACACCCTGCTCAGGTGTTTATGGGAGACACCGGGTCCCTGGCGCTGGGAGGCTTTGTGGCTGGAGCGGCGTATATGCTCCGGATGCCCTGGATCATCCTGGTTGTGGGGCTTGTCTACCTGGTGGAGGTATTATCCGTCATCATCCAGGTGACTTACTTTAAAAAAACCGGTGGGAAGCGTTTCTTCAAGATGGCGCCCATCCACCATCATTTTGAACTTTGCGGCTGGTCGGAGACAAGGATCGTTGCGGTCTTTTCCATCATCACGGCGCTTCTGTGCCTGGTGGGGCTGGCACTGCTGCAGTAACTGGAGGACAGACAAATGAATGTAACAGGAAATAAAGTATTGGTATTCGGCACCGGAAAGAGCGGCATTGGGGCAGCAGAGCTCCTCCTTAAGGCAGGGGCAGTTCCAGTGCTGTACGACGGAAACGAGGAATTGAAGGCGGAGGATATCCTTGCGAAGCTTCCCAAGGGCAGCAGGGCAGAGGTGCTGATCGGCAGGATCCCCGAGGAGACGCTTCAGGAGCTTTCTCTGGTGGTTTTAAGCCCGGGAGTACCGACAGACCTTCCGCTGGTCAGAAAATTCCGCGAAATGGGGCTTAAGATCTGGGGAGAGGTGGAGCTGGCGTATGAGTTCGGGAAAGGCGACGTGCTGGCTGTCACCGGGACCAATGGGAAGACCACGACCACCAGCCTGTTGGGCGAGATCATGAAAGCGTACCAGGATTCCGTCTTTGTGGTGGGAAATATCGGCATCCCCTACACAGAAGAAGCGCCCAAGATGCAGGAAGGATCCGTGACGGTGGCAGAGATCAGCAGCTTCCAGCTGGAGACCATTGAACGTTTCCACCCGAAGGTGAGCGCGATTCTGAACATCACGCCGGATCATCTGAACCGCCATCACACCATGGAGGAGTACATAAGGGTGAAGGAATCCATCACCAAAAATCAGGATGAGACGGATACCTGTGTCCTCAACTATGAGGATGAGGTCTTAAGGAGGTTCGGCGAAGGGCTGAACCTCAAGGTGATCTATTTTTCCAGCGCTGGTCCCCTTGAGGAGGGATTCTTCTATCAGGACGGCGCCATCTTCCACCGGGAAGGACAGAAGACGGAGGAAGTGGTCAAGACCGGGGAATTAAAAATTGTCGGCTTACATAATTATGAGAATGTAATGGCAGCCGCCGCCATGGCGTATGCCTACGGAGTTCCCATGGAGACCATCCGGAAAGCGGCGCTGAAGTTCAAGGCAGTGGAGCACCGGATCGAATATGTGACGGAGAAGAACGGGGTTGTCTACTACAACGATTCCAAAGGAACCAATCCCGATGCCGCGATCAAGGGCATTGAGGCGATGGACCGACCGACCGTTTTGATCGGGGGAGGCTTTGACAAGGGTTCCTCCTACGAAGAATGGATACGGGCATTCCACGGAAGGGTGAAATACCTGGTGCTCTTGGGGGCTACCAAAGAGAAGATCGCGGCGGAAGCCAGAAAATGCGGTTTTGACCGGATCCTGTTTGCAGACAGCCTCAAGGATGCCGTAAAGATCTCTGCCGAAAAGGCGGAGGCGGGCGATGCCGTCCTTCTGTCTCCTGCATGTGCCAGCTGGGATATGTTCAAGAGCTATGAGGAGCGGGGGCGCCTGTTCAAACAATATGTCAATGAGCTGTAGCGGTATCTGTAAGATGCCAGGTGCCGGAAAGGCAAAGTGAGAGAGGAGAGGAGCTATGGGCCGCAAAAAAGGCAGCATAGACATCACACTCCTGATAGTGGTGATCATCCTGGTCCTTTTCGGGCTGGTCACCTTGTTAAGCACCAGCGCATACAACGGGCAGGTCAAGTTTGATGACCCTGCCTATTATTTCAAAAAACAACTGTTTGCCGCAGCTTTGGGATTTGCCGCGATGTATGTGATCTCCCGGATGGATTACCACATCCTGGAGAGATGGGCGTTTCCCGTATACCTGGTCTCCCTGGCTCTTTCCGGGCTGGTCCTGGTGGTGGGCGATTCCATCAACGGTTCCAAACGGTGGCTGTCTTTCGGTCCCCTTTCCTTTCAGCCTTCGGAGTTTGCAAAGCTGGCGGTGATCTTAGTTTTGGCGAGAACCATCAGCAGGAAAAGCGGGAAGAAGCAGGGAATCCTGGAGCTCTTTCGGATCCTCATCCTGGTTCTGCCCATCGTAGGGCTGGTGGGATCCAACAATCTGAGCACGGCGGTGATCATTCTCGGGATTGCCGTGATCCTGGTCTTTATCTCCAATCCCAGATATCTTCCGTTCCTGGGGCTGATGGCGTTGGGGGTGGGCTTTATCGCCGTGTTTCTGGGGATGGAGAGTTATCGCCTGGAGCGGCTGGCAATCTGGAGAGATCCGGAAAGCTACGAGAAAGGCTTCCAGACCATCCAGGGGCTGTATGCCATCGGTTCAGGAGGGCTGTTCGGGAACGGCCTGGGGGAGAGCATCCAGAAACTGGGCTTCGTGCCGGAAGCGCAGAATGATATGATCTTCTCGATTATCTGTGAGGAGCTGGGGCTTGTGGGCGCGGGAATCCTGATCCTGGTTTTCCTGCTTTTGATCTGGAGATTTATGGTCAGCGCAGAACATGCCCAGGATCTGTTTGGCTCCCTGATCTCAGCCGGCGTCATGGCACATATCGCGATCCAGGTAATCCTGAATGTGGCCGTGGTGACCAATACGATTCCAAACACCGGAATCACCCTTCCTTTTGTCAGTTACGGAGGAACGTCCTTTCTGTTCCTTCTCTCCGAAATGGGACTGGTATTGTCGGTGAGCCGGTGGCAAAAATAAGTTTTCTGCATAAGATGGTATATAAGGCAGAAAACGGGGGAATCTTTTTGGAATGGATAGAAGTATCAGGCGGCAGGCCGCTGAACGGAGTTTTGAAAGTGCAGGGCTCCAAGAATGCTGCACTGCCCATATTGGCTGGTTCCCTGCTGCATAAGGGCAGGACCATTCTTCACCACTGTCCCAGGATCCAGGATGTGGACTCCATGGTCGCGATCCTGAGGGATCTGGGCTGTGAGGTTACATGGGAGGCGGATTCCCTTACCATCGATGCGGGAAACTTGTGCAGCTTTTATGTTCCGCATCAATGGGGAGAAAAAATGCGTTCTTCCGTCATTCTCCTCGGGAGCCTTTTGGGAAGGCTGGGAAAGGCGAATCTCCCCTATCCCGGAGGATGTACCATCGGGGAACGCCCCATTGACATCCACCTGGCAGCCCTTGGCGAGATGGGGGTCCGGATCACTTCAAAGGAACATCGCTTTGAAGCAGCGGCAGAGGAGCTGACCGGAAAAAGGCTTCGCCTGCGGTTTCCAAGCGTCGGCGCCACCGAAAATGTAATCCTGGCGGCGGTCCTGGCAAAGGGCAGAACCATTCTGGAGAATGGCGCAAGGGAACCGGAGATCGAGGAACTCTTAAGATTCCTGAAGGGAAAAGGTGCAAGGATTGAGGAAAAAGAAGGCGTCTATGTGATCGACGGCGTGGAGGAGCTTTCGGACAGCGAATTCTGCCTGGTCTCGGATCGGATTGTCGCGGGGACTTATCTGTTCGCGGCGGCTGCTACGAGAGGGGCAATCTGCCTTGAGGATGCACCCGTCAGACATATGACGGCTGTATTGGATGCCCTGCGCAGGATGGGAGCTGTGATCCGCATCGGCGGCGGAACGATTTTGATGGATGGAAGAAAGGCAGGGATGCCGATTCCTTATTTAAAGACCGAGCCGTATCCGGGTTTTCCTACAGATCTGCAGTCTCCGCTTCTGGCGGCTCTGGCAGTGGCAGAGGGAGAAAGCTGTGTGGAAGAAACTATTTTTGAGGCAAGGTTTCATGTAGTCCGCCATTTGAATCGTATGGGGGCGGATATCCGCGTCGATGGGAACAGAGCTTCCTTAAAGGGGGTTGGGAAAATTCACGGCACCTATGTAAAAGCGGAAGAACTGAGAGGTGGAGCTGCCTTGCTGGTGGCTGCCCTGGCAGCGGAAGGAACGACCTTGCTTGAGGAACCCGGGTATATCCGGCGGGGATATGAAGATATCTTTGCGGACTTCAGACGTCTGGGAGCTTCCATTCGACATCATCAGTACGGGGGATAAAATGAACCAGAAAAAGAAACGACGACACAGAAAAAAATATATCAAGATTGCAGTGCTTCTGCTGATTGCGGTTCTGGCAATCACCGCTCTGACGGTATTCGGGCTGTTCCGGGTATCGGAGCTTGTGATTTCGGGAAATGAACACTACACCGCGACAGAGGTTCAACAGGCCATTATGCAGGATGGTCTGTGCCAGAACACGCTCTACCTTCTCTGGAAGTTCCAGGATAAGGAGAGGACGGAAGAAGCACTGCCGTTCCTTAGCGGCATCGAGGTGAGAATGGTATCCCCCTTCAAGGTGGAGGTTCAGGTTTACGAAAAACCAGAGGTGGCATACATCCAGGCGCAGGGAACATATATCTATTTTGACCGGGAAGGCGTGGTGATGCAGACCTCGGAACAAATCTATGAGGACATTCCTGAGGTCAGCGGTATAACTGTGGATGAGGTGACGCTGTATGAGCGGCTGAAGGTGACGGACGAGGAAAAATTCGATGACGTAGTCACCCTGGCATCTGCGCTGAACAGGGAGAATCTCATTCCCGATGAGATCCGCTATTCCACCAGGGACGAGCTGATCGTGATCTTCGGAAATCTGAACGTGATCATGGGTGACGGGACAGATCTGGAAGGGAAGGTAACGGCTCTGAAATCCATCCTGCCCAATATTGAGGAGGAGAAGGGCATCATCTATATGGAAGATTATTCGGAAGACTCCCAGACCGTGACCTATCGGGAGAACGCGGTTCTTGAGACCGAGCCCGCCACCAATGCGGATGGGGAGGTGGTGGAAACCGAGGAAACTACCGGAACGGAGACTGGGACAGAGGCCGCCTCAGGCACGACGGAAAGCAGCCAGGGACCCACGTACCAGGAATCCGATGGAACCTTTGCTACGGATTCGGAAGGCAACGAATACTATATGGACAAAAACGGAAATATCACCTATAATATCGATCAGTACAATTATACGGACGAAAACGGGGAAATCATCACCGACGGGTACGGATACATCGATCCGTATACGGGAGCCTACATTATATAATCCCCGGGGTTTCCGAAAAAAAATCAGGAATTTTCAAAAATGACTTGATAATTTAGGCAAAACCCTATATGATATATCTTATAGATTACGATAGTAGGCTTAGTATGCCCATGGTAGTCGAATATGTATGAAATAGGTATACAGAGGCGAGAAGGAGGAAATACCCTTGTTAGAGATTATGACTAATGAAACAGAGTCTGCTGCAAAGATTATCGTCATCGGTGTCGGCGGAGCAGGTAATAATGCTGTGAATAGAATGGTAGATGAAACCATCGGCGGAGTGGAATTCGTCGGTGTCAATACAGATAAACAGGCGCTGCAGCTCTGCAAAGCTCCGACCACGATCCAGATCGGGGAGAAGCTGACCAAGGGTCTTGGAGCCGGCGCAAAGCCTGAGATTGGGGAACAGGCGGCACAGGAAAGCACAGAAGATATCAAGCAGGTCATCCAGGGGGCGGATATGGTGTTCGTTACCTGCGGTATGGGCGGCGGCACCGGTACGGGCGCAGCTCCCATCGTAGCCGGTCTTGCCAAAGATATGGGAATCCTGACGGTCGGGGTAGTTACAAAGCCTTTTCGCTTTGAGGCGAAGACACGTATGAACAATGCCCTGATGGGGATCGAGAAGCTGAAACAGAATGTGGATACGCTGATCGTGATTCCCAATGACAAGCTTCTGGAGATTGTGGACCGGCGGACTACCATGCCGGAGGCTCTGAAGAAAGCGGATGAGGTGCTTCAGCAGGCAGTGCAGGGCATCACGGATCTGATCAATATGCCGGCACTTATCAATCTGGACTTTGCAGATGTCCAGACAGTCATGACCAACAAGGGCATTGCACATATCGGTATTGGACAGGCAAAGGGAGACGACAAGGCGATGGAAGCAGTAAAGCAGGCAGTATCCAGCCCGCTGCTTGAGACGACCATCGAGGGCGCTACCGATGTCATCATCAATATTTCCGGAGATATTTCCCTGATGGATGCCAACGATGCAGCCAGCTATGTGGAAGAATTGGTTGGCGAGGACGCTAATATTATTTTTGGCGCAATGTATGACGATACTTATGCGGACGAGGCAAGCATCACCGTCATTGCGACGGGGCTTCATTCTGAGACAGAAGAGGAGGCTCAGCCTGCGGTGGGCAAGAAGATCGTACCGGAGTACACTTCTTCCTTTGCTCCCAAGGAGAGAGCGACGGTGAGCACTTTCCCGAAGAGAGTGGCTCCTCAGACCAGAACCACCCAGACTCCGGGCACGTCAGGCAGCCCGAGCTTTGGACAGCTCCGTACTCCGGAGAGCAAAATTCAGGAAAAAGATATTCAGATTCCTGACTTTTTGAAGAGGAGATAAAAAGCTGAAAAATGGGACCGTATCTATGCGGTCCCATTTTACACATAGACATGCGCAAAGCGCAGTGAGTAAAAGGAGGAATAAGGAATGAGAATTCTAGTGACAGGCGGTGCAGGCTACATCGGAAGCCATACGTGCATCGAGCTTCTGGCGGAAGGGCACGACGTGGTGGTCGTGGACAATCTCTACAATTCCAGTGAGAAAGCCATAGAGCGTGTGGAGGAAATCTCAGGAAAGAAGGTAACCTTCTACAAAGAAGATCTGCTCAACAAGGAAGGGCTGAACCGGATCTTTGACCAGGAGAAGGTAGATTCGGTCATCCATTTCGCTGGCCTGAAGGCGGTAGGGGAGTCTGTCCAGAAGCCGCTGGAGTATTACCATAACAACATGACGGGAACCTTCTATCTCTGTGACGTCATGAGAAACCACGGGGTCAAGAATATTATCTTCAGTTCCTCCGCAACGGTTTACGGCGATCCGGCGTTCGTTCCCATCACAGAGGAATGCCCCAAGGGAAAGATCACGAATCCCTATGGGCAGACCAAGGGGATGCTGGAGCAGGTGCTGACCGATCTGCATACCGCGGATCCTGAGTGGAACGTGGTGCTCCTGCGCTATTTCAATCCCATCGGCGCTCATCCAAGCGGACTGATCGGGGAGGATCCCAAGGGAATCCCCAACAACCTGGTTCCCTATGTGGCACAGGTGGCAGTGGGCAAGCTGAAATGCGTCGGCGTGTTCGGAAATGACTATGACACCCCGGATGGAACCGGAGTCCGCGACTATATCCATGTGGTAGATCTGGCGAAAGGTCATGTCAAGGCATTGAAGAAGATTGAGGGACATCAGGGCGTTTCTATTTACAACCTGGGAACTGGCAAGGGTTACAGCGTACTGGATGTGATCCATGCCTTCTCCAAGGCGTGCGGCAAGGAGATCCCCTATGAAATTAAGCCCCGCCGTGCAGGCGATATCGCCACCTGCTATGCGGATTCCACGAAGGCATACCAGGAGCTTGGCTGGAAGGCTGAGTATGGAATCGAGGAAATGTGCCGGGATTCCTGGAACTGGCAGAGCAAAAATCCGGACGGGTACAATACTGTGCAGAAATGATCGGATTTTGTCGGAGAAAAATGTGAATTAGGCGTGCGTTTTTGACAAAATTTGCACCCCCTGTGCTTTATAATGGATAGTGGTTAGTCCACAGAGCCATGAAAGCGCAGGGGGTGTTTTGTGTATTATGAATGGTACATAGACCTGTTTTTTCTGGAGAATGTGATTATGGATGGGATCCTTCTGA
Organism: Candidatus Limivivens merdigallinarum; assembly: GCA_018713105.1. Classification (GTDB taxonomy): domain Bacteria; phylum Bacillota; class Clostridia; order Lachnospirales; family Lachnospiraceae; genus Limivivens; species Limivivens merdigallinarum. The sequence continues at coordinate 75,900 of DVFT01000197.1, forward strand.
TCCTGGTGGGAATTGCCATGAACCTCAGGCATTCCGCGCTACGGCTTCTTCTGGCGGCAGCGGAGGGCGGAGCAGGAGCCTGTATTCTGGCACTGCTTCCGGTGGAAAACGGGGCAGCAGCGCTGCTTTTGCAAGGAGGGCTGGCAGCCCTGATGGTAAAGACCGGATTCCCGGTTCTGAACGGGAAGAGGCTGATCGGAGGAATTGCCTGGCTCTACGGTCTGGCATTTTTCCTTGGGGGAATCCTGGAGGCAGTGCGGGTGAGGGTGGAACTGCCGGTGACGGTATCCGGCCTGATCGCGGCAATCCTTTCCAGCCTGCTCATCAGGAAGAGGAAGGAGACAAAAGTCCAAAGAGACAATCTGTTCCGTGTGACCTTGTCGTTCCACGGGATCAACAAATCCCTCCGGGGATTTCGGGACACAGGAAACCAGCTGCGGGATCCCTATTTCGGGCGTCCGGTTGCCGTGGTGGAGAGAAGAGCCATCGAGGAATTCCTGGGACAAAAGGCGAAAATACTGTGGATCCCCTATCACTCCATCGGCCATGAGGGAGCGATGGCGGCATTTACACCGGACTATCTGCTGATAGAGAGAGGATGCAAGGTCAGAAAAGTGGAAAAGCCGCTGGTGGCAGTGACGAGGGGCAGAGTGAGCGCCAGGGGAACTTACCAGATGATACTGCCCAGTGAGCTGATCGATGATTAGGAGGAAAAATATGGTGATAAAAGTAGCGATGCCAAATCATTTTCAATTTCGTATGATGCAGAACCTGCCGGGAATGCTGTTTCAGAAGCAGAGGGATATCCACTATATAGGAGGGAGCGAGGTGCTTCCGCCGCCGCTTCTCCCCGAAGAGGAAGCAGACGCCATATCCCGTCTCTCCAAAGGGGAAGAGGAAGCAAGGACCCTGCTGATCGAGAGAAATCTAAGGCTGGTGGTGTACATAGCGAAAAAATTCGACAATACAGGGGTTGGGGTGGAGGATCTCATTTCCATCGGGACCATCGGACTGATCAAGGCAATCAATACCTTTGCGCCGGAGAAAAAGATTAAGCTTGCCACCTATGCCTCCCGCTGCATTGAAAATGAGATCTTGATGTATCTTCGCAGGAATAACAAGACGCGGCTGGAGGTGTCCATCGACGAGCCGCTGAATGTGGATTGGGACGGGAATGAGCTGCTGCTTTCAGATATCCTGGGGACGGATGAGGACGTGATTTACCGGGATATGGAGACGGAGGCGGAGCACAGGCTGCTGAACAAGGCGATCGGGAAGCTCTCAAAGAGGGAGCAGACCATCGTATCCTTAAGGTTCGGGATCAATACCCGGGACGGGGAGGAGAAGACCCAGAAGGAAGTAGCGGACATCCTTGGCATTTCCCAGTCCTATATTTCCAGGCTGGAGAAAAAGATCATGCTGAGGCTTAGAAAGGAGATGGTGCGGTTTTCATAAAACCGCACCATCTGCCGTTTAGACGACTCTGCTGACCGGAGAGGAAAAGTCCGGGTTCTCATAGTCGAAAAGATATTGTTCAAAGCTGTTGATGATATAGGTATCCTCATATTGGTCGATCCGTTTGTACTGCCGTCCGTAGGTCATGTGGACATGGCCGTGAAGGAAGTATTTAGGACGGTACCGCTCCAGGAGCGTGCGGAAGCACTCAAAACCCATGTGGGGCAGGTCGTCCCCGTCGTTGATCCCGCGGGCAGGGGAGTGGGTTACCAGGATGTCAAAGCCCCGGTAGCGGATCAGCTTGGTCCAAAGCTTTCGGATCCGCACCTTCATCTGGTGCTCTGTATACTGATGGTATCCGCCGTTGTAGAGCATGGAGCCGCCAAGACCCAGAATCCGGATCCCGTTGTAGACGATCAGGTCATCGTCGATGCAGGTGCAGCCCTCAGGAGGCGTATGGGAATATTTTACGTCGTGGTTCCCATGAACATAGAGGACAGGCGCCTTTGCCATGGTGACCAGAAAACTCAGATAGTGGGGATTCAGGTCGCCGCAGGAGATGATGAGATCCACATGATCCAGCATACCCGGCTTGTAGTGATCCCAGAGGGATTTGGATTCTTCATCTCCGATTACCAGTATTTTCATAGGTGCCTCCTCATAATTCTTTCGGACCCTGGAGCAAAACCAGGGCTTTTGCTTCGTCGGTCAGATCCTCAAAGGTGGGGATGATGCCGTAGACGTTGTCCATCAGCCATTCCATGGTGACGATCTCCTCTGGCGTCATGGAGTCGTTTTCCTGCTGCTTCACCACGCCGTTCTGGGAATAGAGGATTCCGGAGAAGGGATGGAAGGAGCCCTGGCAGATGGAAGAACGGATGAATTCCGCCAGCCGCTTGGTGCCGATGGGCAGGTTCTTGGAATAGATCACCTCGATGATCTCCGACGCCATGCCCAGCCAGTAATTCATCGGTTCTTTTGCCTTTTTCCAGGAACCGTCCAGCACGCACTGGACGATCTTTTCGTAGAATTTGCCCCAGTGCCAGATGGGGGAAGCCAGATTTTCGATTTTGCCGTCCTTCTTCATAAACAAGCCGTATTCCCTGGAGGGGGAGTCGGGACGGATCATATCCTGCCCGGAGATGACCTCGATATCCTCCCGTTCCGTCAGATGCGGTCCGCTCCAGTGCTTGATGCGGGACCATTCCAGATAGACGACCGCCCTGGGATTGATCATCTTGGCTCCGAGGGCGAAGGCATTTACATTGGCGATGGTTCCGTGGATGGGATAGTCTGCCAGGTAGCCGATATGATCCGTGGTGGACATGGCGGCGGCGATGGCGCCCATCAGAAACTTCGCTTCATACATCCTGCCGTAATAAGTCCTTAAGGAGTGGTAGAAGGTATTCAGGGAACAGTTCAGGATTTTTACCTCCGGATTGGCAAGGGCAGCCTTGACACTTGCCTGGATGAGACAAGGCGAGGTGGTGAAAATAATGTCGCTGCCCTGGTCAATGGCTTCCTGGATCTTTTCATCCGCGTCCTGGTTCGGGTTGATATCGTTGATGCAGAAGGTTTCTACATTATCCGGATAGGTTTCCTCCAGGTAGAGGCGTCCCAGTTCATGCCCGTAGGTCCAGCTGGACGTCTCCCCACTCTTTTCATGGAGAAAGGCGATTTTAAGCTTCTGGCTTCTGCCCAGGAAGAGACGGGAAAGCATGCTCTTCTGGGAAGGATCCTCAATGGAAGAAACCAGGGAGGCAGGGGAGACCGTGCCGGACACTGTAAATTCCGCCCACATGGTGCCAATGTCATTTTTGACTTCAGCCGGTGATTTGGCAATCACCGCTTCATAGTCATAGATCTGAAGGTATTTCAGGAAAGCGTCGCCCACAGTTACCGGAAGCTTGTCGCCGCCCTTGGCAAGGAAATATTCAGAGAAGGTATTGTAGAGGGAGAGGAAATCCATGCGGAAATCATCGTCCCACACCTCCTTGGGTTTCTTGCCCACCGCTTCCAAAAGAGCCGGAAAGCTGCCGACTTGGCTGAACCAGATTTCGTTGGTGTGCGCCACCTCATAGAAATCCATAAATTCATAATAAATCTGGACTTCTTTATCCTCCGTCTTTTTGGGAACCACCCGGGTCACCGTGGCGGGGATTGTGACCGCACCTACAGCCTTCATGACGCTGACACGTTTATTTCCCTCTTCCACATAGAATTTGTTCATAAATTCATAGGCTTTGATGGGATCCCGGATCCCTTCTTCAAGCTGGGAATCATAGAGGCTCGCCCATTTCATGGCGAATTCCGTGTTCTCCCCCAGAAGGGGCATAAAATTGCTGGCAAAGGCCTGCTGACGTCCGGCAGTTTTGGTGCCGGCGATAAGGTGCAGGGGGATATCCAGGCTCCCCAAGGGGTATTCCGACTGAACCTCCGTATAGGACAGGATATCATCCAGGGCGGGAAGGTAGGGATACCGTCCTGCCTGGACGTCGCTCCGGTAGCTCTTTCGCCCAAGAACCCGGGCGTTATGGTAATCATCTCTGGACATGGCAAATCCTCCTTTGCGGCGCCCCTTAGGGTGCGCCTGATCTGTTTACTACCATCATACTAAATCGCGGATATTTGTCAAGTACGGTTCCACTGTTTCCATAAGGGGCTTTGGATTGACAAAAGCAGGGGAAAATGATACCTTTTTCTTAATCAGATTGAGAAGGAGGACGATTCATGGAAAGCTATATTATGGCTCTGGATGCGGGAACCACCAGCAACCGATGCATCCTGTTTGATAAGAAGGGGGAGGTCAAAAGTGTGGCGCAAAAGGAGTTTACCCAGTATTTCCCCAAGGCAGGCTGGGTGGAGCACGATGCCGGGGAAATCTGGAGCACCATGCTGGGAGTGGCAGTGGAGGCGATGCAGAAGGCAGGGGCAAAGGCATCGGATATCGCGGCCATCGGGATCACTAACCAGAGGGAGACCGCCATTGTCTGGGACAAGGAGAGTGGGGAACCCGTTTACCGTGCCATCGTCTGGCAGTGCCGCAGAACCTCAGCTTATTGTGATTCCCTGAAAGAGAAAGGGCTCACAGAGACGATCCGCCAGAAGACGGGGCTGGTCATCGACGCCTATTTTTCCGCCACGAAGATCCGCTGGATCCTGGAGCATGTGGAAGGGGCGAGGGAGAAGGCCAGGCAGGGACGGCTCCTTTTCGGCACCGTGGAAACCTGGCTGATCTGGAAACTCACCAAGGGCAGGGTACATGTGACGGATTACTCCAACGCTTCCCGGACTATGCTTTTCAATATCCGGACATTGTCCTGGGACGATGAGATCCTCCGGGAGCTGGACATCCCAAGGAGTATGCTGCCGGAGGTAAGGCCGTCCAGCTGCATTTACGGAAGGACTGCGCCGGAATATTTCGGCGGGGAGATTCCCATCGGCGGCGCGGCGGGAGATCAGCAGGCAGCCCTGTTCGGACAGGCGTGCTTTGCCTCCGGCGAAGCCAAAAATACCTACGGGACAGGCTGTTTCCTTTTGATGAATACGGGGACGAAGCCGGTGTTTTCCGGCAACGGGCTGGTGACCACCATTGCTTGGGGAATCGGCGATCAGGTAACCTATGCCCTGGAGGGATCAATTTTCGTGGCAGGGGCGGCAATCCAGTGGCTCCGGGATGAGATGCGCCTGATCGATTCTTCGGAGGATTCGGAATACATGGCGTCCAAAGTGCCGGATACCAACGGCTGTTATGTGGTTCCAGCCTTTACCGGGCTTGGGGCGCCGCACTGGGATCAGTATGCCCGCGGAACCATCGTAGGGATCACCCGGGGCGTGAACAAGTACCACATCACCCGTGCCACCCTGGAATCCATCGCCTATCAGGTTTATGATGTGCTGAAGGCAATGAAGGCGGATTCCGGCATAGAGCTTACCTCCCTGAAGGTGGACGGAGGAGCCAGCGCCAACAATTTCCTCATGCAGGTTCAGGCGGATATCATCGGGGCGCCGGTGAAACGGCCGGTGTGCGTAGAGACCACCGCCATGGGAGCCGCTTATCTGGCAGGGCTTGCCGTGGGTTACTGGAAGGATTATGCGGAGATCCGGAACAACTGGGCGATCGACCGCACCTTCGCGCCAAACATCGGCAAAGAAGAGCGGGAGAAGAAGCTGAAAGGCTGGAACAAAGCCGTGAAGCGCTCCTACCAGTGGGCCGAGGAAGAGGATTGAACCGGGAAAGAACCCGCAGGAATACCAGGCAAAATGAGAACGGTAAGGCTTGTATAACTGATGCCCGTCATGATACAATCAGATAGAATTGGAAAAACAGTACGGAGGTATACTCATGAAGAAATTAAAAGTAAACAAAGACGCACAGTGTATGGCATGTCTCGCCTGTGTACAGGCATGTTCCGAGGCATTCTACAAAGTGTTCGACCCGGACAGGTCCTGCATCCAGGTCGTAGAGAAGAACGATAAGGTAAAACCCATGGTCTGCGTACAGTGCGGCAAATGCGCCAAAGCCTGTCCGAACGGAGCCATCACCCAGAACGCCAAGGGCGTTTACATGGTGAACAAGAAGCTCTGCGACGGCTGCGGCAAATGTGTGGAGGCATGTCCCTTCGGCGTGATGGTAAAGGCAGAGGACAAGCCCAACGCATCCAAATGTATCGCCTGCGGAATCTGCGCGAAGGCATGCCCGATGGATGTCCTGGAGGTTGTGGAGTCCTAATTAGTTAGATAGAAGAAAAAAGAAGTGATATGCGAAAGCCGGGAATAGCTTTGACATATCACTTCTTTTTATTTTACGTCGATCCAATAGGGATCTACCCACTTTTTAGTTTTTGTGTTGTAGCGGCGGTATTGCAATTTTCCGTTATGCATGCGGTAATATTTGACGATATCGGAAGTGTAAGGGGTGGCAGCTTCTTGAAAAATGGAAGGATTTACCATCTCAGAAGCAGAAGTGGGAACCAGTAAACAAGAAGATAAAAGTAAAGTGAATAAACATAGCAAATAGCATTTTTTTCGCATTATATTTTTCATACAGAAACCCCTCAATGCTTTATGATTGGATAAATTCTATAGTAACCTGCTTTAACATCGCTTTCTGGGACAGGAATGGAACAACCGTCAAAACAAAAGAGATAGGAACCATCCGACTGCTGGATTAAATAGGAATTTGTTTCATCGGCAACCGCTGTAGTACCGTCTTCCCAAAGTTCGGTATCCGCTATATAAGCTGGAGAAACGACAAAAACGTAGGAAAGGATGGTAAGGGATACTGAGGCAAAAATAATGAAAAAGGAACGACAGAATTTTGCCCATACATTTGTTGCAGATTCTAAAAGAAGATGAAATCTCTGCCGGATACCATCCTGCTGCTTAGCGTTATATAGTTTAGCAGTACAGAGATAACTATTTGGGGCGCTTCCCTTCTCCTTACTCATCTTCATCGTTTCCAGTACGGTCTGAAGATAGCAAAGCTTCTCCTCCTCGTCAAAGCCCTTGGTGAGTGAAGCATCGCATCTAAGTTCCAGAATGTGCCCCAGATCCTTTCTGAGAAGATAGACGAAAGGATTCCACCAAAAAACGATGCAAAGAAGCTGTACAAACAATTTCATCCACAAATCCCGGTTTTTCCAATGGGTATATTCGTGCAGAATGATATAGAAAAGCTGATGTTCCGAAAAGTCGGTATCCGGAAGGTAAATCGTCGGATGAAACAGCCCGGATAACATAGGGACAGCAAGATCCGGGATCCTTTTGATGGAAAGCCTGCCCGCGTGGTCCAGCCTGCCAAGCAGCGTCCAATCGGATGCTTTTGCATCCGTAGCCTGCTGTTTGAAATAACGCCTCAAGGAGAAAAGCTGCATCCCGAAACGAACAAACAGGATGGCAGCCGGAACAAACCAGAGCGCCAAAAGAACCCGGTCTGCCACGCCGTTCATATTGGCTAGCGTGTAGGGCAGCATGATGGCAGCATAAAAGTTGTAATCATCATAGACAAAGTCTGTGAGTTCGTAAGTATCCAGCGGGACAGCCAGACGAAGGACACAGAGAATCAGCACTGCCACCAGAGGCACCACTCCGGTTCGTTCAATCCAACGGGTCTTTTTGCAGAAAAGGTGGAGAAAAAGAATCAAAATACCGCTGATGAGAAATGCTCCGATGATAGAAGTAAGTGAAATCATGGATATCTCCTTTCCTGCTGTTCCTCAGACAATTCCTGTTTCCTTTTTCTTAATAAA
>DVFT01000198.1 GCA_018713105.1 Candidatus Limivivens merdigallinarum
ATTTTTAGAAAAACTTCACTTGTTTCTTGTCCCATTCTGATATATAATAGGACTATCTGTAGCTTTTTCTACAGCATTTACAGACAAGAATCCCAAACGGCTGTGAACCGGGAGGAGATTTGGAACTTAGAGGAGAATGAGATGTCAGAGGATAAAGAACTGGAACTGAAAAGTCAGGACGATTCCGGGGATCATAAGACGGAGGAGTATGAGGACATCTGCTTCGTGTGCCGCCGCCCGGAGAGCAAGGCAGGGAAGATGATTCATCTGCCCAACCATATCTGCATCTGTTCGGAGTGCATGCAGAAGGCGTTCGATTCCATGAACAACGGCAGTTTCCCATACGGGGATATGCTGGCGGGAATCAAGCCGGAGGATATGGGCAAGGAATTCGGCGGGAATATGCCGAACATCAGCATGATCAACCTGTCGGATCTGATGAACCAGGTTCCCCAGCGCCAGAAGATAAAGAAGAAAAAAGAAACCAAAGAGCCGAAGAAGGCATTTGATATCAAGTCGATCCCGGCTCCTCACAAGATAAAGGCAGGCCTGGACGAGTTTGTCATCGGTCAGGAGTATGCCAAGAAAGTGATTTCCGTGGCGGTGTACAACCATTACAAGCGGGTAGCTACCGGCACGATGGACGATATCGAGATTGAAAAGTCCAATATGCTGATGATAGGCCCGACCGGAAGCGGAAAGACCTATCTGGTAAAGACACTGGCAAGGCTTTTGGATGTACCGCTTGCCATAGCGGACGCCACCTCCCTGACAGAGGCAGGATACATCGGTGATGATATTGAAAGCGTCTTAAGCAAGCTTCTGCAGGCGGCAGACAATGACGTGGAGCGGGCAGAGCAGGGGATCGTCTTCATCGACGAGATCGACAAGATTGCCAAAAAGAAAAACACCAACCAGCGGGATGTGAGCGGAGAATCCGTACAGCAGGGGATGCTGAAGCTTTTGGAGGGCAGCGAGGTAGAGGTGCCTGTGGGAGCCAACAGCAAAAATGCCATGGTGCCGCTGACTACGGTCAATACGAAGAATATCCTTTTCATTTGCGGGGGCGCGTTCCCGGGACTTGAGGACATTATCAAGGAACGGCTGAACAAGCAGGCTTCTATCGGATTCCAGGCCGATCTGAAGGATAAGTATGACAACGACCCGAATATCCTGGAAAAAGTAACCCTTGACGACATCCGAAACTTTGGCATGATTCCGGAGTTTATCGGACGTCTTCCGATTGTGTTCACACTGAGAGGCCTGGACGAGGAGATGCTGGTCCGGATCCTGAAGGAACCGAAAAATGCGATCTTGAAGCAGTACCAGAAGCTTCTGGCATTGGATGAGGTCAAGCTGGAATTTGAGGATGAGGCCCTAAGGAGCATTGCAAGGCAGGCAATGGAGAAAAAGACCGGGGCAAGGGCGCTGCGCGCCATTATAGAAGATTTCATGCTGGACATCATGTACGAGATTCCCAAGGACGACAACATCGGTCAGGTGACGATCACGCAGGAGTACGTGGAGCACAGGGGAGGTCCGCTGATTACCATGAGAGGTGTACCAGCCCTGGAGGGCTGATCTGTCTTTTCCATTGTCAAAGACGGTTGTTATCTACGAAATAGTGGTGAGGAGAACAAATTATGGATGAATTACAGCAGGAACAGTTTACCAAGGCGCTTTTGGGTCTGGTAGAGTTAGCAAAGACGAAGAAGAATATGCTGGAGTATCGTGAGATCAACGATGCATTCCGGGGATTCGATCTTACGGAAGATAAGATGGATCTGGTGCTGGAATATCTGGAGAAACACAATATTGATGTGATGAATACCGGCATTGACGACAACAGCAAGGACCTGCTTTTGGACGATGATGACGACATCATCCTGAGTGATGAGGATGAAGTGGAGATTATCGACGATGTGGACGTCCTTGAGGGAGTCAGCACCGAGGATCCGGTCAGGATGTACCTGAAGGAAATCGGAAATGTTCCGCTTCTCTCCACGGAGGAGGAGATTGAGCTGGCGAAGCGTGTGGAGGAAGGCGATGAGGCGGCAAAGAAGAAATTGACCGAAGCCAACTTGAGACTGGTCGTCAGCATTGCAAAAAAATACGTGGGCAGAGGAATGCCGTTCCTGGATCTGATCCAGGAGGGAAATATGGGACTGATGAAGGCAGTGGACAAGTTCGACTATTCCAAGGGTTATAAATTCAGTACCTATGCCACCTGGTGGATCCGTCAGGCGATCACCAGAGGAATTGCCGATACGGGAAGAACCATCCGCGTGCCGGTACATATGGTGGAGACGATCAACAAGACCCTCCGTATGACCAGGACGCTTCTGCAGGAGCTGGGCAGAGAACCGACTCCTGAGGAGGTAGCGGAGCGGCTGAATGTACCTGTCAGCCGTGTACGGGAGGTCTTGAAGATCTCACGGGATCCGGTATCTCTGGATACGCCCATCGGTGAAGAGGATGACAGCCATTTGGGCGATTTCATTGAGGACGATTCCGCTCTGTCTCCATCGGATTCCGCGGCGTTTTCCATGCTGCGTGAAGAACTGAATATGGCTCTGGAATCCCTCACAGAGAGGGAGCGCCAGGTAGTGGAGCTCCGTTTCGGGCTCCGGGACGGCCGTGCCCGCACCCTGGAGGAGGTTGGAAAGGAGTTCAATGTGACCAGGGAACGTATCCGCCAGATCGAGGCAAAAGCCTTGAGAAAGCTCCGCCATCCCAGCCGGAGCAAACGTCTCAAGGATTTCCTGATCTGAGAGATACAGGTCAAAGACTATAAATCAGAATACCCGCAATGATCAAAAGGTTGCCAAGAATTTTTTTCTTGGTGGCCTTTTCTTTTAGCAAAATCAGGGAAAGCATGAAGACGAACACATAAGCGAGCGTGTCGATAATGGAACCGTACTTCATGTCCACCTTGGTGTAGGCATAGGTATTAGCCAGGAGAACCAGGAAAAACATGCCGTAGGAGAGGATCACCTTGAAATTCAGGTATTCCTTCAGAAAGCTTTCGTGTTTTTCATTGGCACTCAGTTTTAACAGGATCTGTGAGATGGCAGTCAAAAAGGAGCCTGCCACCATGATATAAACAAATGGATTATTCATCGCTTGACACCACCATTACTCCTAAGAATACGACCAACATCCCGATGATGTTGGTAACTGTCAGGGATTCTTTGAAAATCAAAAGTGCCCAAAGCTGGGACCAGATGATATAGACGCTCTTGTTGGCATAAGCCACGGATAGTTCGAACTTCTTGATCACCATCTGCCAGGCGAGGGCATAGACGCCGCAGTTCAGTACCATGAGAAACAGGAACAGGTACAGAAGCGGGGAGGAAAGCCCATGTTCATTAAATTGTACAGAAGCAGCCTTGGAGAAAACCCCTGTGAGGGAAAAGAGAAAAATATTCAGGTGAAGCTGCAGATAGTTCTTAAACCGTTTCATGGCACACCTCCCAGCGTTCCCAAAGAGAGATCCCGTCCACAAAGACGGCGGCATAGAGCCGTTTCATCAAGGCGTTCATTTCAGGCTCAGAGCTGGATGGAAGGATCACCTGACCGATCCGGTCCGTGCCGTTTCTGACTTTTGAGACGGGATCCCCCTCCCCATAATCCAGGGAAAAGTCTGCCCCTTCGTTTCGAAGCTTTCGGATGACGGAAGAATCAATGCGGGTGATCGTCCCGTCAACCGGTGAAAAGAGGAGCCTGGACATGCAGGGTTTTGGGGTGCCGCAGGCAAAATCGGGCGTTTCCCCCAAAGCATTTTCGATCATTTTCTGATAGAAATCAAAGCCGCAATACAAAGAGACCAGCTCCGGGATCCCGGTGGCTCCCGCCCGTCCGCCCATTTCCAGGAGAAAGGGCGTCTCCCCACAAATCATTACATCTGCATTGAAGGCGCAGTTGTCAAGGCAGAGAGCAGAAACCGCTTTTCGGATTTCATGTCCAATGGATGCCAGGACACGTTCAGAAGCCGGATAGGGAAAAGCATGGCCGGCCGGAAGGGAGGTCGCCCCGGAAGTAAGGACAAATTTCTGGTGGGGGAGGAGGAGGACAACGCTGCCGTTTTCTACAAAGCCGTCCACGCCGATTTCCGTCCCATCCACGAATTCTTCCAGGATGACATAGGGCTGACGGGATACCTCTGCAGAGGCTTGGTAAGCGCCGGAAAGCTCCGAAAGGGTGGAAACCTTTGAGACACCGCGGCTCCCGGAGCTGTCCACCGCTTTTACCATCACTGGTTTTGAAAGCTTAAGGAAGGCGTCTTTGGCTTCCTCAAAGGAAGAAACCTTCAAAAAAGGGGCGGATGTGACGCCGTTCTTTTGGAAAGCTTCTTTCATGCGCAGCTTGTCCGTGGCGAGCAGGGCAGCCTCGTGGGGAATCCCGCGAAGACCGAGGGATTCGGCGACCAGCCCGATGGTGGATACTGCTACGTCGGTCCCGGTGGTGCAGATGCCGTCGATCCCAAGCTTTCGGGCGGCGTCAAGGACGGCGGAACCGTCGGTAGTGTCAAGATAAAGACATTCGTCTCCCAGGGCAAATCCCGGATAGGGACCAGGATAGCTGACGACGATGGTGAAAAGCCCCATTTCCCGCGCCTTTTTGATCAAGGGAACCTGATAGATCCCGGCTCCCAGTATCATCAGTTTTTTCATCAGGGAGCCTCCTTCTTGTCTGTGTTCAAAGACTCACGCACGATATACTGAGGAGTGTTGTTGATGCTTAAGATGATTTTCCCAACGTATTCTCCCAAAATGCCAAGAACCAGAAGCACAAATCCGAAAAACAGGAACATGGCAGCCATGATGGAAGCCCAGCCCAGCTGGGAGCTGGGAGAGATGAGCTGCCGGATGAACACCGCAACAGCTCCGATAAATCCTGAGATGGAAAACAGGATCCCCAGGTAGGAGGAAATCTTAAGCGGTACGGTGGAAAAGCTGAAGTAAGCAAACCAAAGCTTTACCAGTTTGCGGAAGGTATAATTGGAGCTCCCGTATTCCCGCTTGAAATGTTCAATGGGAACGTTGGCGATATTGTGGGTGATCCGGTAAAAGATCGCGTCCACATAGGGGTTGAAGTTGGTATATTTGATCACCTCGTCCCGGACCATGCGGTTGATGACCCAGTAGTTGCTGGATACAATGCTCTTGGGACGTCCAAGAAGGATCCGGGAAGTGACGGCGTTGAATTTGCTGGACAGATTCTTCAGAAAAGAATTCTTGCGGTAGGGATAGAGACCGTAGACCAGGTCGTAACCCTCCTTCATCTTGTCCAGAAGTTTTGGAAGCTGGGAGGGGTGGGTCTGCATATCGTCGTCCATGCCCACGATCAACTCCCCTTCGGTATAGTGAAAAGCCGCCATGAGGGCATTGTGCTGACCGAAATTTTTGGACAGGTTGATGCCTTTTACAAAGGGATATTGTTCGCACAGACGGCGGATGGCTGCCATGGTGTTGTCCTTGGAGCAGTCGTTGACCAGCACGAATTCCGCTTGGTATTCCGGATAGTTCTCCAGCTCCTTAAGGGTCAGCGTGACCAGCTCCTCTATGGTATGTTCTGAATTGTAACAGGGTACCACAATGGAAATCAGCATATTCTTATCTCCTTTTATCAAGTGTACCGGCACCGGCGGGGAGCCGGAAGCCGTCAGCTCCTATCATACTACAGAAACCATCCAAAAGGGAAGGGAAACCGTAATAAAAATGCAAAGAAGGATAAGAAAAAATTAAGTAGTAGTTTTTTTACCCCCATGCTATAATAGAGTCAGAACCGGAACCCAACACAACTCGACAGCATATGAGGTAAAAAGGAAGAGAGGAGGATTACCATGAAAAAAGCATGTTGGTGGAAATACCTGTCAATGATCATGACGATGGTACTTATGATTTCTATGATGCCGGTGCAGGGTGTTTTCGCATCTGAAGAAGGTCAAGGAAAAACCGTTATCAGCTCTTTTGAAGAGCTGCCTGCACTGGAAAACACAAGCTTTCCCCAGGGAACCAAAGAGGAGGACCTGGGATTGCCGAAGGAGGTGACGGCTTATGACGAAGATGGAAACACCGTCACCATTACCGACGCGGTATGGAAGGTAAAAGCGAAGAGTGACGAGACGAACGAGGAGGTGAAAGCGGAGAAATACTCCGATACCCTTCCGGCAGGCGAGTATGTATTCCTGTTAAGTTTGGGAAAGGGATACAAGCTGGCTGACGGCGTAGAGCGTCCGAAATTCTACATTACGATCACAGAGCCAGAGACGGAGACGGCAGAGACAGCTCCAGAGACCGCAGAAGCGACACCGGAGACTGCAGAGACGACGCCGGAGACTGCAGAAACGACACCGGAGACTGCAGAGACAGTTGCGGAGACTGCAGAAACAACGCCGGAGACGGCAGAGACGACACCGGAGACGGCAGAAACAACGCCGGAGACGGCAGAGACGACACCGGAGACAGTAGAAACAACGCCGGAGACGGCAGAAACAGCTCCGGAAACGGAAGAAACAACGCTGGAGACCGTAGAGACAACTTCAGAAACAGCAGAGACCACCACGGAGATGACTTCGGAAACAACAGAGACTGCTGCAGAGACCACGGAAGCGAGCACAGAGCCGGTTGAGACGAATCAAACAGAGACAACACCATCTACAGAGCCTGTGGAGGAAAGCAGCCTTGGCGATGCACCGGTCATCGATCTTGTGATGCCGGAGACGATGGAGGTTGGCAAGACCTATCAGCTTCAGTATCGTATTTCCGATGAAAGCCTGTCTCAGACAGGTGTAGCAAGTGTCAGCTACCAGGTGGTAGAGGGCAGCGAGAGCGTAGAGATGCCGGATCAGAGCGGCAACTTTACAGTTGTAAATCCAGGAACAGTCACTTTCCAGGTGAATGTTCTCCTGGAGAATGGAACAGAACTTCAGGCAATGAAGTCTGGAGATACGGTGCCGGATCCGGCAAACTCCGTACCAGACGGAGAAACCCAGGAAACGGAAACTGTAGAAACATCTGGCTCTGAAGCGCCTCTAAATGAAGAGCCGTCAGAGAACCCGGATGGTTCTGCTGCACAGTCCGAGGATCCGAATACATCGGGAGAGAGCAATGCAGCGGCATTTGACTGGACCGGACTGCAGCTTCAGATTCCGAATTTCCCCACTGCGATGTCGGTTGGTGATACCATAGATCTTGGAACAAGCTACCAGGTGGTAGATGCAAACCAGAATCCAGCAGCCAATGTGCCTACGGAAGGTATCAGCCTGAGCTACAGTATCCAGAATGTGGAGCCAGCAGATACGGCGATTGCCTCCCTTAATGGAACAAGCCTGACTGCCAGCGGAGCTGGAACCTTCACCCTTACCGCACAGCTTGTACAGGCGAATGCAGACGGAAGCACCAGTGTGCTTCTAGCAACTTCAAGTAATGTCACAGTATCCAACTGGTATGACGGTCTGCACATGGAACTGACCGGACTTCCGGCGGAATATCGAATCGGTGATACCGTTGCGTTAAACTATGTTTTGAAGGATGCAGCAGGGAACCAGGTTAATGCACCAGAAGGTACAAACTTGACGGCAGTCTATGCGGTGGACAATGCGGCAGTTGCTACCGTATCCGGCAATACGCTTACGATCGTTGGGGCTGGAACTTTCAACCTGACGGCAAGCATTGAAAACACGACCATTACGACAACGGCGGCCGTGAGCGGTACGGTGAAATCCAACGTAAAAGAAATTATTGGATTTACCCTGGACGATATTCAGGCATCCATTAATGGAACCAACATTACCGTTTCTCTGCCCTGTGACGCAAATCTGAAGAAGGCAGTTCCGAAGATCACAATCAACGGACAGCTTATCAATGGGACAACGGTGGATAAGGTCAACGGAGTGGCAGCGGATTTCAGCAAAGCCGTACAGTATACCATCACAGCAGAAGACGGCACCACAGTAACCTATACGGTAACCGCTACCAAGAAGGATCATAATTACATCACTGTAAAGAAAGATGCTACCTGTACGGAAAACGGCTACAGCTATGAAGAATGCCAGAGCTGCGGTGATGTAAAGAACAAAAAGACCATCAAAAAACTGGGACACAACTGGGGTGAGTGGAAGACCACCAAGGAGCCGACTACGACCAGCAAGGGGCAGCAGACAAGAACTTGTTCACGATGCAAGGAGACAGAGACGAGAGAAATTCAGCGTCTCAATATCGTTGCCCAGGCTTCCCAGAATGTGATCTGGGGCTTTGCAAGCCCGGCAAAATACCCGGTGAATTCCACGATCACCTTTGAGGCGATCGGCGACGGCACGGACAATGAGAGCCCAATCAAGGGTGATACCAGATTTATCCCCACCTCCACGTGGAATCTGGTGAATGATTATCAGTGGGGGAATAACGGATACACCGCAACCTTTAAGATTACCAAGGCGGGAACCTATACCTTGACTGTAACCTTCCAGGAGCAGGAGTATGACGGCTCTCAGTGGGTGAATACCGGAACGACTTCCCAGACCCAGCAGCAGTTTGTGATCGAGGGAACCGGAAGTTATACGGACAGCAATGGGAATGGAACCGGAAATACGAAGAATCCAGATCAGGTTGTAAACGGAACAACGCCGGTTAAAACCGGGGATACTTCTCCTATCATGATCCTGATTGTAGTACTGGTGATTGCGGCAGTTGTTCTTGTGGCAGCAATTGTCTACAGAAAAAAGCGCCAGGATAAGTAATGGTGATGCAAAAAGCAGCGGCCTGAACGAATGACCGCTGTTTTTTTGTTGAAAATCCGCGATAGAAGAATCGCAGGAATTTGTCAATTTTGCTTCTTGTAATACACAACGGATATGAATATAATAACGATAAATGGAAATTAGTAAGGGTAGGTTGTCTGCATTGTGATGGGCGGATGAGAGAACAAAAAAGAAGGGACAGGAGAGTTTCAGTGGCTAAAAAGATGAGAAAATGGATGCGGTATGTGATGCTTTGCTTTGTCTTCTGCTTTCTTGCGGGGAGTGGATCCAAAGCAACGGAAATGGGAGTCGGGGATGAGGTAGAGTATCTGCCAGATCATTTTTACCAGGAGGATGAAAGTGAGAATATAGAAACGGACAGCAATGCAGAGCTTCGGATTCTATTTGTGGGAAACAGCCTGGTTGGAAAAAATAGTATGGGGGAGATTTTTGAGCGGATGGCAGCGGCAGGAGGACACCAAATTCAGGTGGAGACACTTTGGAAAAGCGGCTGTTCTTGGAACAAGTATGCCAGCAGTGGGAACCAAATGGGACGAAAGCTTCGTAGACTGCTGAAAAAAGGAAGCTGGGATTATGTGGTTCTTCAGGAACGTTCTGTCCGACCGGTTGCTGGGACTTCCGAGAGCCGCAAAGCGGTCAGAAAGCTGAAAAAGCTGATTGAAAACAGTGGTGCAAAGATGATGTTTTTGGAAACATGGGCACCTAATGAGACACACAAAGTTTATAAGAAGCTGAAAAGAAATGGTATGAAAGGGATTACCCAGAAGGTTTTCCAGCAGAAGGTTCGTTCCTTTTACAGCTCTCTAAGTGGGAAATACGGAGCGAATGTCGTTTGGGCAGGAGATGCCATGGAAAAGGCAGAAGGGAAGTTCAGACTGAACGTACTTATGGCAGATGGGAAGCATCCATCTGCAGAAGGCAGTTACTTGATGGCGTGCGTCTGCTATGAGACCTTCTTTGGCGAGAAAGCTCCAGAGTGGGATGGATCGCTGAAGAGTGCCAAGGCACAGAAATTGCGCAGAATTGCTATGCAGACAGTACGCAACAGTTAGTATGGTTCAAGCCATTCTTACATATATTTAAAAGAGAATGTGCATGGAGAACGGCATGGCAGAGAGAGGGGAAGGAACTCCCAGGCAGCAAAATGGCAGTGACAAGCGGCTTCGGGGGTTCGGTGTGCTGATGCTCTGTATCCTGCTGGCAGCAGCGGGTTTTTGGAAATTTTCTCCTGAGGTGATGAGCGCAAGCAGCCGGGTGGACGGCAAAGAAGTGCCCATTTGTTCTGTGGAACGGATGGATCAGAGGATTGCGTTGTCCTTTGAGTGCGTGGAGGAGAGCGGGAATACACAGGAGATTTTGGAGATCCTGAAACAGCAGCAGGTGGAGGCGACATTTTTTGTCTCCAGGCAGTGGGCGGAAGGGTTTCCGAAGGAGGTCAGGAGGATCTTTACTTCTGGCCATGAAATTGGAAGCTATGGAAACGGCATGGGTTCCATGGAGCAGTTATCCAGGACGGCATACCGGGATTGCCTGGAGGCAGTCGGGAAACAGGTGAGGGATCTTACAGGCGTGGGGATCGAGCTTTTTCGCCCTCCGTTGGGAAGGTATGACAACGAGATTCTGAACATGGCAAGAAAGGAAGGCTATATTCCCGTCTGCTGGTCGGTGGATTCCATGGATTGGAAGGATTACGGAACAGAATCCATTGTAAAAGCAGTCTGTGAAAATCCCAAACTTCAGAGCGGAGCGATTGTCAGATTTCAGAATGACGCCAGATATACGGCCCAGGCTTTGGAATCGGTGATCAGCGAACTGAAACAGAGGGGATTTCAGATGATTCCGGTAGGAGCGTTGATCTATCGGGAAGGCTTTCGGATGGATGATGCGGGAAAACAGCTGAAAACTTAAGAATTGTGATAGGTTAGCAGGCGTTTGGAACGCCTGCTTTTTTTGGCGAGCTGGCAAGGATCGTTCACTCAAAGGCTATAGTGATAATACTGCATCACATGAGGGACATACTCAGGGTCTCCATACTGGGACCAGCCCAATGCCTGCTGCCTGAGGAGGGAGTATTCGGCTGCGTTTTCGGGTGTGTAGCCGCCATAGTTTTCCAACGCCCAGGAGGCATAGTCTCCTCCGAAATTGTAAAATTGAAGGGCAAGTTTCAGCCCATTCTGGTCAGCAGGAGAGCTGCAGTGGGCTTCGTCAAGACAATGGGCAAAGGTTTCCACTCCTACCTGTATTGAATAGTTCGGATCCGTGATGCTGCCCGGTGCATTGGAATACTGGGTATTGAAGGGGCTTTCGGAGGACTGCATGACATCCGCCACCTGCCCGGCGCTTTCCTGCTGCATGATGGCAAGGATCACCTGGGAGAAAGAGGGGATGCCGTATTCTTTACAAGATTGCTCAACGACAGGCTGATACGCCAATACCTCTTCGCTGAGATGGACAGCTCTTCCATTTCTCAGCCCCAGATATCGGACAAAGCTCAGGATCAGGATCATCAGGATCAGGAGCCCGGCTGCGAGAATACGGAGACGGATCTGGCGAATACGATCCTTGCGGGTCAGCTTCTTTTTTCGGGAAACCGGAGAACGGTCAGCTTTTCTGCCGCCCCGGCTTGCAGAATGTGTTTTGGATCTGTCAGTCATAGGTCTTCCCCTTTGGTATCATAGGTTGCAAATTGAAAAGTTTCCTTTCCAGTATAACAGACTGTAGGAAAATGTCAAACCGCAGAAAAAGTGTGGAAATTTCCTGCCGGCTAAGGTATACTCTTACTGAATGAGACGAAACAGACTATAAAGGAGGCTTTGGCAGAGATGAAATTTACGAAAATGCAGGGGATAGGGAACGATTATGTCTATGTGAATTGTTTTGAGGAGACGGTGGCGGATCCTGCCAGGACGGCGGAATATGTCAGCGACCGTCACTTTGGGATCGGATCCGATGGGCTGATCCTCATAAAACCGTCCAAGGTTGCGGACTGCATGATGGATATGTACAATCTGGACGGTTCCCAGGGAGCTATGTGCGGAAACGGCATCCGGTGCGTGGCGAAATATGTATATGATTACGGAATCGTGAAAAAAACGGAGCTAACCGTGGAGACAAAGTCCGGAATCAAGAAGCTCAAGCTCTCTGTGGAAAATGGGAAGGTATCCCAGGTGGAGGTCAACATGGGAGAACCGATCCTGAAAGCCAGTGAGATTCCGATCTGTTCCGAAAACGATCAGGTGCTGAACGAAGCGATCGAGGTGGATGGAACCATCTACCATATGACGGGGGTGTCCATGGGAAATCCCCATGCCGTCGTCTTCCTGGAGGATGTGGAGAACCTGGACATCGAAAAGCTGGGGCCTTCTTTTGAAAATCATCCCCGTTTTCCGGATCGTGTGAATACAGAATTCATCCAGGTGTTGGATCCGAATACTTTGAAAATGCGGGTGTGGGAGAGAGGTTCCGGGGAGACACTGGCGTGCGGGACGGGGGCGTGTGCCTCTGCAGTAGCCTCTGCGCTAAATGGATTTTCTGGAAATGAAGTAACCGTGAAACTGCTGGGAGGAGACTTAAAGATCCGGTGGGACAGAGAGAGCAATCAGGTATATATGACGGGACCGGCAGCCGTAGTATTTGATGGGGAAATTGTGCTGCCATGGGAAACATGAGAATTCCAAAGCATCCCACCAATATAAAACGTTATTTTTTGTGCAAGCACAAATAAACAAAAACAGAGCGATAATTTTGTGTGAAATATACAAAAAAGAGAAAAGAAATAAAAAAATATTGATTCATTAGTTGAAATATTATATAGTAAAATAAATGAAACGTTTTACAAAAAGGAGGTATTGTTGCGTGAAAGACACGAAACAACAGTGGTTTAAGGATGCGAAGTTCGGACTGTTCATTCACTGGGGACTCTATTCAATTTTGGCGGGGGAATACCGTGGGACGAAGACGGACAAGATTGCGGAATGGATCATGAATTATCTGGATATTCCGGTGGAGGAATATGAGAAGCTGGCAGAAGAGTTTGACCCTACGCAGTTTGATGCAGAGTTTATCGTCCGCAAGGCGAAGGAGTGGGGGATGAAATATATTGTCTTTACCAGCAAGCACCATGAAGGCTTTGCAATGTATCACTCCAAATGCAGCCCTTACAACGTGGTGGACGCGACCCCCTGCAAGCGAGATATCCTTAAGGAGCTGAAGGATGCCTGTGACAAATACGATATGAAGCTAGGACTTTATTATTCCCAGGCACAGGACTGGCATGATCCGGACGGCTATGTGGCAAAGAAAGACAACAGCCAGAAGGATTACAGAGCTTATCTGGACAGAAAATGTCTGCCGCAGCTTCGGGAGATCCTGACAGAGTACGGCGAGATTGCCTTGATCTGGTTCGATACGCCGCTTGGGACGACCAAGGAGGAGAGCCAGGAGATGTATGACCTGGTGAAATCTCTGCAGCCCAACTGTATCGTCAGCGGACGGATCGGCAACGGGCTGGGAGAATACATGACGACGGCGGATAATTTTATTCCGAGACTTCCTTTTGAGGGAGATTGGGAAGCGCCTTCTACCATCAATGAGACTTGGGGGTACAACAAGGACGACCACAACTGGAAGAGCCCGGAGGAATTGATCCAGCTGCTGATCAAGATTAACAGCAGGGGCGGCAATTACCTTTTGAACATCGGACCGGACGGAAAAGGGCATGTGCCGGATGAATGTATGGAAGTCCTGGACAAGGTAGGCGCCTATGTCAGAGAGAACGAGGAGGCGATCTTCGGGACAAAAAGGCTGCCCTACTACCCTTATGATGTCCTCTGGGGAGATCTCACCTGCAAGGAACATTACCTTTACGCCCATGTTTTCCGTAAGGTCAGAAGGATTGAAATCCTGAATATCAATAATAAAGTGAAACGGGCTTATCTGATCCGCACCGGGGAGGAGCTTCCGGTTACGGTAGGAAAATCCTGCGAAGGTGATGGATTCATAGATATCAAGGTTCCGGAGCGGCTGGAAGATGAGGCTTACTACTGCGTAGCGCTGGAGCTGGAAGAAGAAATGCCGATTTTCGAATCCATCAAAGAATAAGAAAAAACGGAGCGTAAGCTCCGTTTTTTCTTATGGCCAGATTTTACATGGCGGGCACATTCATTCCCGCGAGCAACGAGCCAAGCGGACATGCTTGCATGTCCATTTGGCGACTGCCGCGAGGGTCAAATACCCCGCAGCTCTGCTGCGCAGCAAGTTTGATGCCCCGT
>DVFT01000026.1 GCA_018713105.1 Candidatus Limivivens merdigallinarum
TTATGAGGAAAAAATTAATCACATTACTGGTAACCGGAGCTATGGTAGGAAGCATGTTCGCAACGTATGTACCGGCGCAGGCATCCGAAGGGGAAAAAGTGAAACTGACCTTCTACGGATGGTCCGACGAAGAAGATTACCTCCAGCCGCTCTTCGATGCGTTCAACGAGCAGAGCGAGACTTCCTATATTGAGCCGCAGTACTGTGCAGTAGGCGAGTATGAAGAGGTTGTACTTTCCGCACTGGCAGCTGGGACGCCTATCGACGTACTGGCGATCAACGGACTGTCCCCGATGAGCAACTACCAGGAGAAAGGCCTTCTGTCTGATATGAGCGAATATGCGGAAAGCTCAGGGTTTGACCCAGCTGAAGTATACGGCGCAACCTATTCAGACGCCAACATCGATGGAATGCATGGGATCCCTTACAGGAACGCGGTTTGGTTTATGTATTACAACCGTGACCTGCTGGATGAACTGGGTGTAGAGATCCAGACGGAAACCTCCTACACCTGGGATGAGTTTAATGACATCTGCCTGGAGGTAGAAGAGAAGCTGAAGGAAGCTGGCAGGGATATTGAGTCTGATCCCAACAACGGATGCTATGCAGGTCTGGTAGGTATGAATCTGAACACCACCATTGCCCAGAGAGGCGTAAGCCTGGATTCTGAGGAAGCGCCTGACGCGATCCGGGAATACTGGACTTTGTGGAATGAATTCCAGGAAAATGGAACACATCTTCCTTATGCGCAGAAGCTGGAGTACGGCACCAACGTAGGAAGCGTTTACTGGACACCGGGCAGAGTAGCCTTTTTCCAGAATGCTACCTGGGGAATTTCCACCTACAATGAGCAGATGAAGACAGGTGAGATGGCATTCCAGTATGGAATCATGCCGATGCCGGTTCCGGAAGGAGAGGCAGACCAGACCAACCTTTCCAACCCGAACTTCCTTGGTATCCCGACCACCAGTGAGCATGCGGAAGAAGCTTACAAATTTATCGAGTTTGCATGCTCCCATGACGGCGCTATGATCCTGGCTGAGCAGGGCGTGCTTCCGGCTTACTCTGATGATGAGGTTTCTGCAGCTTATACCGAGTATGCGGCGCAGCCGGACGATGCACTGGCAAATATCATCTCCTCTCCCAACAACCGTCTGACAGATCTTTGTTTCGAAGGCTATGCAGAGGTACAGGCAGCATACGAAGAAGATATGGAGAGCTATCTGGTAGGAAACATGACGATTGATGAAGCAATTGATGATTTCCTGGCAAAGAGAGCGAATATCTTGGGAGAATAAGCCAAGATAAGGTACTTAGTAACGGAGCGTAATACAGGCTTGGGGCGCTGGCAATGATCCGGCGCTCCTTCCAGCATATGGATGATGAAGCTTTAAATCAAGCGTTCCGATCAAAGGAGATGAGACCATGAGAGCAAAAAAGAAACAGATGACAGCCTTGCAGCGGCGGGAAGAGCGTACCGGATATCTCTTCCTGATTCCCAGCTTTATCGGATTCTTCATCTTTATGCTGGTTCCGGTGGTTTGGGGATTGCTTTTGGCATTTACAGAGTACAACGGTTTCTCCGCCCCGAAGTTTATTGGTATTGACAATTTTGTGAAATTGTTTCAGGATCCTTATTTTTATACCAGTTTGAAAAACAATATATTTTATATGGTGGTGAGCGTGCTGTTTACGCTGCTGTTTGGCCTTTTGCTGGCAGTATTCCTGAATCAGCCTCTGAAGGGGAGAGGCATTTTCAAGACCGTTCTCTTTTTCCCGCAGCTGACCTCCAGTATTGCATTCGGTATGATTTTTGCGATCCTGTTTACTTCCACTGGGCCTATCAATGGGTTTCTACGGTCCCTTGGGATGATGGATCCGCCGAAATGGCTGACGGATAAGGATTGGGTCATGCTGACGATTACGATCACAGCAATCCTGAAGAATATCGGTTATTACATGATTCTGTTTTTGGCAGGACTGCAGAATGTGCCTAACGACCTTTATGAGGCGGCGGGTCTGGATGGGGCGAACGGGTGGCAGAAGTTCCGGTACGTGACCTGGCCGATGCTGAGTCCGACGACGTTTTTGTGCACCATCCTCTGCGTCATCAATTCCTTCAAGGTATTCGACCTGGTAAGCCAGATGACAGACGGAGGCCCGGCGAACTCCTCCAACGTGCTGGTATACAGGATCTATGTGGAAGCATTCCAGTTCAGCAAATTCGGTTACGCGTCAGCCTATGCGGTGGTACTGTTTGCGATTGTACTTGTGATCACTCTGATCCAGTTCAGAGGACAGAAAAAATGGGTGAATTATTAGAAAGGAGGGGAACCGTATGAGCACACAATCATTGACACACAGCATGAAAGCCAGAAAAAGGGTTTCCCATCTGGTGATTTACCTGATTCTGATTTTCTTTTCCATCATTGCGCTCTTTCCCTTTGCGTGGATGATTTCCGCATCGCTGAAATTCAACACGCAGGTATTCATTTATCCGATCGACTGGATACCGGAAAACCCGCAGTGGGGAAATTACCTGGCGGTATTCCAGGAATTTGACTTCCTGAGATATTTTGGAAATACGGCGTTTGTGGCGATTACCATCACAATCGGGACGCTCCTTACCAGCGTTCTTGCCGCCTATGCGTTCGCGAAACTGAATTTCAGAGGCAGGGACAAGATTTTCCTCCTCTATATCGCGACGTTGATGATCCCATGGCAGGTCATCATGATTCCCCAGTTTTTGATTGTAAATGGGTTCCATTTAAATAACAGCCACTGGGGGTTGATCGTGACACAGATCTTTTCACCCTTCGGCGTGTTCCTTCTGAAGCAGTTTTTTATGGGAATTCCTCTGGAATACACGGAAGCGGCGAAGATTGATGGGTGTTCCCATCCGAGGATCTGTTTCCAGATCATTGTTCCGATGGCAAAACCGGCATTGACGACTTTGATCCTTCTGACCTTCATGGGAGCCTGGAATGATTATCTGGCTCCATTGATCTACTTACGGGATGAGAAGCTCCGTACCTTACAGATCGGGCTTCATTATTTCCAGGGAGAAAATGAGACACAATGGGCGCTTTTGATGGCAGGCGCATTCATGTCCATGATTCCGGTACTGCTTCTTTATATCTTTGCCCAGAAGCAGCTGATTGAGGGAATGGCAAGCGCAGGAGGCTTGAAGGGCTGAAAAGAAAGGATGTCTTCAAAGGCTTTAAAAAGTCTTTGGGGCATCCTTTTTTAGACTTATTTTGGAAGGTAGACAGAATGGGTGTCGATCCTCTTTTTGATGGCGCGCTGGCTTTTCTTCCAGCTGCTCGGCGAGACGCCGTATTTCGCTGTGAAATGGCTGTTGAAGCTGGACAGTGAGTTGTAGCCGCAGGCAAGGGCAATCTCAAGGATACCAAGCTCTGTACTGACCAGGAGCTGGAGCGCTTTGGAAAGCCGGATATCGTCAATATAGTGGTTGGGCAGGGTTCCTACCCGTTTCTTGAAATTCTGGCGGAAGGCGGATACGCTCATACCGCAGGATTCTGCCAGGGTTTCTATGGAAATTGGCTGGGCATAGTGCTCCCGGATATAGACCATGGCAGGATAAACCTCCGTCAGCTCCCTGCGTTTCGCAAGGTGGGAAATGGAAGGGAACTCCAGGGTCCGGAGCAATTCAATCCAAAAAGACAATGCCAGTCCTTTGACCAGGTCATGGAAATTAGGCTGGCGGCGCCGCATCCCGTCCAGGATCAGCAAAAGAAGCCGGCAGATTTCCGGGTTTTCGGAAGGGGAGATGATATAAGAGGAAGTTTCGTTGATCCGGTTGAACGCCGACTGGAACGAATAGGTCTCCGTAAAGAAATCCCCCAAAAGCAGGGCGGGATCCACATAAAGGTATTCACAGCCATGGGGATCCAGGGCGGAATGGAAGCCTGCGCTCTTGGAATTGTGCATCTGGTTTGGAGGGATGACACAGATGGAACCAGGCGTCATGGAGTAGATCCGGTTTTCGATCATGAGGATCCGCTCTTCGTAACAATAGATCAGTTCCATGCAGTTATGGAAATGAAGCCAGGAAATGGTGTCAGGTTCCGGAGGAAACTCAAAATTGTCCCGGAGGAACGCTGTGGCCGGGAACTTTGGATCCAGCCGGTATTCACGGAAAATATATTGGTCTACCTGATAAAGAGTCTGCTCCATAGAATCCTCCTGTCTAAAAAAACATTGATTTTATGCCTTACTATAGCACAAGTAATCAGGAAAAGAAAGGAACATTTGTATGCGAAACGACAGAATACAAAAAGTAATCAAGCAAATGAAGGGTAAAAACATCGACCAGCTTTTGGTCACGTCCGAAGCCTCCCTTTTTTATCTCACGGAACATTGGGTACATCCAATGGAGCGCTTCCTGGCGCTTTTGATACGCGCGGATGGAGACTGCGTCTATGTGGCGAACGATTTGTTCTACGTAAGCGACAAAGTCACCTGCCCGGTCTTAAGGTACAATGACAGCCAGGATGCCGTCGAAGTGCTGTCGGAAAGTTTGGCAGATACCGGAATCCTGGGGGTGGAAGCATCCATGCAAGCCGGGTTCCTGCTCAAGATCCAGGCAAAACTACAAAAAGCGAAGATTATGGAAGCATCCTCCTGCGTACTGGACGTGCGTATGATAAAAGATGAAGGAGAGATCAGGCTTTTGAAGGAAAGTTCCGCCATCAATGACAAGGCGATGAAAGACCTGGTCAATAGGATCCATTCCGGCTGCACGGAAGAGGAGATTTCCCATATGGCTCCGGAAATTTACTGCAGCTATGGGGCGCTTGGGTATCATTCCTGCCCGATCGTATCCTTTGGGAAAAACGCGGCGGATCCCCACCACGGCGCGGATAGCACGGTATTGAAACCGGGGGATTGTATCGTGATTGATACGGGTTCCATTTACCGGGATTATTGTTCCGACATGACGCGCACCGTTTTTTGGGAAGAACTATCGCCGGAAATGGAGAAGGTATATCAGACAGTGCTGGAAGCCCAAGCTTATGCCTCCTCCATCATCCGCCCGGGAATCCCATGCTGTGAGATCGACCGGGCGGCAAGGAGCGTCATTGAAAAGGCAGGATACGGCCTGTATTTTAATCATCGGGTCGGGCACAACCTGGGGTTGGAAGGCCATGAGGCTCCGGGGATCAGTGAGGATAACCCCATGCCGGTAAAGGAAGGGATGGTCTTTTCCGTGGAGCCAGGAATTTATCTTCCAGGCATAGGAGGCGTCCGCATCGAGGACCTGGTCGTGGTCACAAAAGACGGCTATGAAAGCCTGAACCATTATCCCAAGGAGCTTAAGATCCTGAGATAAGCCGGCTTATCTCATTTTTGGAAACACACCGGAGAGGGCGCGGTAGCACTCGTCAAAAACAGGCAGGAGTTCCTGGTAACGGGCAGAGGCATCCGGGTTCGGTTTTTGGACAGTCTGGATGTCCAGGAAACGGTCGATCGCAGTAAAGTCAGGGAAGATCCCAGCGCCGACCCCGGCATTGACCGCGGCTCCCATGGAGCCAGCTTCCTCAAGGAGGGCCGGAACCTTAATATCCGCCTGGAAAAGATCCGCCATGATCTGGCGCCAGACAGCTCCCTTGGCTCCGCCGCCTAAGACGGTGATTTCTTCAATGGAAATCCGGCTTCTAAGGATCTTAAGGATCAGGGTTAAGTTCATGGTAACGCCTTCCAGGACACTGCGGAGAAGGTCGCCTTTGGTGTTTTCCGGCTTGATCCCTAAAAAGCAGCCTTTGGCATCCGGATCCCAGCGGGGCGCGCGCTCGCCCAGAAGATAGGGAAGGAAGAAGACGCCGCCAGCCCCTACAGGGCTTTGTTCGATCAGGCGGTTCATAGCCTCGTAGGGAGAACTGCCCGTCTCCTTCGCCTTCGAAAGTTCCAGCTCACAGAGGGTATCCCTCGCCCAGCTATAGGATCCGCCGGCGTACTGCATGGTGCCGTTGGGCGCGTAAAGCCCGGGCACCATATGCGCCCAGGTCACAGTCCGCATGGAAGGGTCGAGGAGAGGTTTGTCAAGGGTGGTTGTAATCCAGGCGGAGGTTCCCATGGAACAGAAGGTTTTGCCGGGGGCTATGGAACCGGCTCCTACGTTGGTGGCAACCCCGTCGCCGGCTCCGATGACAACTTTTGTTTTTTCAGAAAGGCCGGTTTCCAGGGCGGCTTTGGGGCTTACAGTACCTGCCACGTAGGTGGAGGGTTTTAGCTCGGGCAGCTTATCCGGGTCGATCCCGGCAAAGGAGAGGAGCTTTTCGGACCAGCAGAAATGTTCCAGGTCAAAGAAGCCAAGGCTGTTGCCGTCTGAATAATCCGTGCAGAACACACCGGTCAGGCGGAAGACGATATAATCTTTCGCGTTGAGGATCTTGTAGGTCTGCTCGTAGATTTCCGGTTCATGGTCGCGTACCCACATCAGTTTCTGCAAGCCATAGGAAGCAGTATTCCGGTGCCCGACGATCTGGTAATAATCCCATTGGGAGATTTTGTCTTCCACCTGGGCAGCCTGAGCCTGTGCCCGCTGGTCAGCCCAGATGATGGAGGGACGCAGAGGACGCCCTTCCCGATCCACACAAAGGCAGCCCATCATCTGGCCGGAGAAGCTTACTGCAGCAATGTCGTCCGGCGAAACGCCGGTACTTTGCAAAAGGTTTTTTGTGCTTTGGCAGACAGCCATCCACCAGTCTTCGGCATTTTGTTCCACCCAGTTGGTATTGAAATAATGGGTGGGATAGGAAATCACCTGGCTGCCTATCAGGGCTCCGTCCGCAGAAAAAAGGGTGGCTTTGTTGCCTGAA
>DVFT01000199.1 GCA_018713105.1 Candidatus Limivivens merdigallinarum
CATTTTATTCAAAAGTGGCAGATGATACAATAAATATGAATTAAAAAGAAACTATCAAAGGGAGGAGAATAGAGCCGTGTCTGAATATGTTCTTGAGTTAAAAGGCATTACAAAGATCTTTCCGGGCGTAAAGGCGCTGAACAATGTGCAGTTTCAGCTGAAACCCGGCGAAGTGCATGCGCTGATGGGCGAGAACGGTGCCGGTAAATCCACGTTTATCAAGGTTATTACCGGCGTACATAAGGCAGAGGAAGGCGAGATGTTCTTAAACGGGCAGAAAGTAGACTTTAAGGGCCCGAAAGACGCCCAGGCGGCAGGTATCGCAGCAGTTTACCAGCATCCTACATCTTATCCTCATCTGACCGTTGCGGAGAATATTTTCATGGGTCATGAGATTGTTAAAAACAGAATGATCCAGTGGAAAACCATGAACGCCGAGGCGAACAAACTGCTTCAGCAGCTGGATGCGGATTTTGACGCAACCGCTGAGATGGGAACCTTAAGTGTTGCCCAGCAGCAGATGGTAGAGATCGCGAAAGCAATGTCCACCAATGCAAGGATCATCATCCTGGACGAGCCTACTGCAGCGCTGACGAAATCAGAATCAGAGAAACTTTATACACTTGTTGATAAATTAAAGGAAGAAGGCGTTTCCATTATCTTCATTTCCCATCGTTTTGAGGATATGTACCGTCTGGCTTCCCGCGTAACTGTTTTCCGTGATTCTCAGTATATCGGAACCTATGATGTGGACGGGATCACCAATGCGGACCTGATCAAGGCCATGGTAGGACGTGAGATCAATGATCTGTTCCCGAAGCCGGATGTGAAGCCGGGCAAGGAGATGCTGAGAGTAGAGCATCTTTCGAGAACCGGTTATTTCAAGGATGTGTCTTTCAGCGTAAGAGCGGGAGAGATCATCGGTCTGACCGGTCTGGTAGGAGCCGGCCGTACAGAGACAGTGGAGGCTGTGTGCGGAATCACCCGTCCGGATTCAGGCAAGGTTTATCTGGAAGGAAAAGAAATTCATGTAAAACAGCCTTCGGACGCAATGGATCTGGGAATTATCCTGCTTCCTGAGGATCGTCAGAAAGAAGGCCTGATTATGAGTTGGGGTCTGGGAAGGAACGTAACTCTTCCCACCATCAGTAAATATGCTAAGAACGGTATCAACGACGAGAAGAAAGAGCGTGAACTGTCAAAAGAGCTTCTGGAGGAGGTAGACACCAAGGCGGTGGATATTTTCCAGCCGGCAAGTTCACTTTCTGGAGGTAACCAGCAGAAGGTTGTCGTTGCCAAAGCGCTGAGCCAGGAAATGAAAGTCGTTATCATGGACGAACCCACCAAGGGTGTTGACGTCGGCGCCAAGGCTGAGATCTATGCGATCATGGGAGATCTGGCGAAGAAAGGCTATGCCATCATCCTGATCTCTTCCGAAATGCCGGAGATCCTTGGTATGGCAGACCGGATCGTTGTAATGTGCAACGGAAGAAAGACCGGTGAACTCAGCCGTGAGGAGGCTACACAGGAGAGAATCCTTGAGCTGGCAATGGAAAAGAGTACCGGAAAGGGGGCTGCAAAATAAATGAAACAGAAATCTCTTATGAAAAGAATCACAGGCTCTCGTGAGGCGCTGCTTGCCATTGTCCTGATCGTACTTTTTGTGATCGTTACAGCGATCAGCCCATCATTCCTGACACCGAAGTCACTGATGGATATGCTGAAGAATAATGCGGTTATGATGGTAATGGCACTCGGTATGCTCTGCGTCATGCTGGTGGGCGGAATCGATATCTCCATCATGTCCACGCTGGCGCTGTCCGGTATGGCTATCGGTATGATGCTGAAATATGATGTGATCGCAAATCCGGTTCTGGCATTTGTGATCGCAATCGTGATCGGTATTGCCTGCGGCTTCGTGGTAGGTCTGGTCATTTCCAGAGCGGATGTGCCGCCGATCATCGCCACCATGGGCTTTATGTATATTTACCGTGCTATGGGTTACCTGATCTCCAACGGAGGTGAGTGGGCCAGCGCGGCGGCACTTGGAAGTTTTAAGGATTTTGCCACAACGAACCTTCTGGGAATCAACTGTGTGATCTGGGTGATCGTAGTCTGCTATGCGTTCTTCTTCTGGTTTATGAAATGGACCAGGACAGGCCGTAAGATCTATGCGGTAGGAAGCAATGCGGAGGCTGCGGAAGTTTCCGGTATCAACGTCAAGAATATCAAGCTGCTTGTTTATGTGATCATGGGTCTTCTTTCCGGTCTGGGCGGCGCTCTGCAGGTTTCTGTATATGCATCTGCCATGCCGGATATGCAGTACGGCGGTGAGATGGATGTCATCGCAGCCTGCGTTATCGGCGGCGTCAGCATGAATGGCGGCCGTGGAACCGTGCTGGGAGCTCTTCTCGGATCTCTGATCCTGGCGACTATTGCAAGAGCCCTTCCGCTGATTCCTTTCTTCAATCAGCTGTGGCTGAATACCATCAAGGGTGTGATCATTCTTGCGGTTGTAATCATCAACATTGTTCTGCAGCGTGCAGCTGACAGAAATGCACTGAAAGGAAGGGAGATGTAATCATGGCTGGAAAATCTGGAAGAAGTATTAACAATGTGCCGGAAAGTTCGGTAAAACGGATGATCTTCTCCTGGGAGGGAATTCTGGTCCTGATCTTTATTGCCGTTAATATTTTCTGTGCATTATTTTCAGAGTTTTATAACCTGAGCAGTCTGCTCCGTCAGATGCCGGTTTATCTGGCAGAAGTATTCCTGATGCTGACGATGGCCTACATTCTGGTTCTGGGCGAGATCGATATCTCCGTAGGTTCTATTGTCTGCCTTTCTGCCACCATGTGCTGTATTGTCTGCAATACGAACGCGCCCTTCATTGTGGTCGTACTCGTAGCCCTGATCGTAGGAACCATCTGCGGCGCTATCAACGGATTTATCCTGACGAGATTCCAGGAGCTGCCTCCTATGATCGTAACTCTGGCTACCCAGATCATCTTCCGCGGTATCGCCGAGATCGTGCTGGGAGACGGAGGAAGTATTTCCGTTACAAATACTGACGGTTTCCGTCTGATCGGCGGGAAAGTGGGACAGGTTCCCTACATTCTTTT
>DVFT01000027.1 GCA_018713105.1 Candidatus Limivivens merdigallinarum
CTTCAATCTGCTTAAGTGCCTCACTGCAGGCTGCCGCTAAGTTCCCATCATCCGCATATTTCAGTTCGATCACGATCCCTAATCGCTCAGAGGTCTGGATAGAGATGTCACTGTAGCCTTCCCCTGTCTCCGCATTTGACTTTACTAACCAGCTGTCCTGGTTTTGCAAAAGCCCGAGAAGCATCCCATGATAGAAGTTTTCTTTCATGTTCCTTCGTACTGCCGTATCCCGCACACTGATGGAATCCCACAGGTAATCTCCAAGCATCTCCTGAATCGCATCTGTATCACCAGCAGTAAACGCCGCGCAGAAGCGGTTGATTCTCGAAGTATCGGAACGTGTCACCTCTCGGAACCAGTCTTCGACCAATTCATAAAACAGTTTTCGGATCTCACCGTTGGGTATCCACAGCCGGAATATATCCGCATCCGCCTGCTCCACGTGCTTTCCTGTCAGGTATCCCGTGGAATAAAGAACGCTCCAAACATTTTCAATACTGTCATCTATATCACGGTATGTCAGCTCCTGTTTGATACGTTTTGTTATCTGTCTGCCATTTAACAGCTCTTCCACTTCATTTTTCGTGGTCAGGTTCGCTTTCTTCAACAGGCGGCGGATCAAGTCATTGCCGCTGGTGTTGGCCCAATAGTTTTGGGGCGAGGCAGACGGGGCTGCCAGAAGTTCATCACAGTAATTAATAACATCCCATGGACAATATATTTCTGTATCCCCAAAGCAATACCCATCATACCAATTCCGGATCACATCCTTATAAGAAGACAGGTCATAAAATGCCAGCATCTCATCCACATCCGCATTGGTGAAACCGAAGTACTCATCATACCGGACATCGGAAATCGTGTGTACTTTTAGATTATTAAGCCCTGTAAAGATACTCTCCCTAGAGATCCTGAGACATCCGGTCAGCACTGCAAAGTACAGGCTGTCATTGGTCTTCAGTGCGTTATCAAACAGACTGCGAATAAGACTCACCATCTCGTCATAGTATTCTCCCTGAAACGCTTTATCCAGCGGGACATCATATTCATCGATCAGAAGGATGACTTTTTGACTATAGTGCTTGGTTAAAAGCTGTGAGAGTGTTTGCAGGCTATCTGCCAGTACAGCCTCTGTCATGTCATAGATAGCATGACTTGTTGTTCCGATTTTGATCAGTCTCTGGTATGAATCCTTTTCTGGCTCAGACAGATGTTCGCTTTCCAACAAAAACTGAAATCTCATGGCTTCTTTACCAATAATATTTATCAGCGCCGCCAAGGCTGCCTTGAAATTCATTCCACCCACGCTTTTCAGGCTGATGGAAATCACAGGGAACTTCCCCATGTATTTCTCACACAATTCTTTTTCCTGCAGAATCTTTAAACCGTCGAACAGCGCCGGGTCGCTTCCCACCTCAAAAAAGCTCTTCAGCATGCTCATGTTTAATGTCTTCCCAAAACGCCTGGGACGGGTAAACAAGTTTACTTCACCCCAGTTTTGCAGAAGTTCTTTAATGAACCTCGTTTTATCTACATAATAAAAATCATTCGTCCTGATTTTTTCAAATCCATCGATACCGATAGGAAGTTTCTTTCTCACCTTCCCAACACTCCTTTCCATCACCAGCGACTTGAAGATTTCCATACGCAATTCTCTATTTTGGGAACCCATAAAACTTCTCCACAAGATCAACCAAAGGGTAAAAAAAACTAGTATACATTCATTTTACTGTTAAGCCGCAGGGTAGTCAAGTTTATAGCAGAAATAATCTGTAAATTCCTGTAAGTTTGTCAAATATTTGTTACACTGAATGTAAGTAATCCTAGAGTACTTTATTTGATGTTTTCTACCCAAGCGAACGCATCGGAAATTATTATAGTTCCTGCGGTTATACACTTTGAGCTGTGAAACAAAGGCCTCTTTCCACTATGCCTGTATTTTTGGTACATGGTTTACCCTGTACTAATCATACAAAATAACCTTATGTCCGCCGGAGTCGTGTTCCCCGGTCATATACACCCACATATAGCTGGTGGAACCCGTTGACCGTCCGTCCCGGTTTACCTTCAGGGCCGTTTCATCCGCCTGGATTACCGGCTGATTCATCAGCTCCTGTTTCATCCAGTCATAAACCAGGGAAAATAAATCTCGCTGCTGCGGATCACCCAGCCGCACATCCCCTGGGGAGAAAGCCGGATACCTCCCCTTTGGAACTCCTGTGCCAGACGGTGGATAGGAAGGGCATTGACATATTTATAATTCAGGATCCCTGCCAGCAGCGAAGGGGTCGCTATACTGTTGCGGAACAGATCTGTCTGCGCCCTCCGGGCTTTGGCAAACTTCTTCCCATCCGCGCTTACATAGACGCCGATATGGTATTCTTTTACTTCAAAGGATGCTGGGTGGAATTCCAGACGTTTATAAACCTCGTCCGGGAGCTGCCGGTATCCCGGATCCAGCTGGCGGAGCAGCTCTTCCTCCCGTTTGCCTGCATGTTTCCGGCGTTTATGGGAGGATACCGTAACTTCGTCTATCACTGGTTCCTCCAAAGGCTTTCCCTGGATGGTGGCTTCCGCTTCGTTAAAACACTGGGCGTACATAACCGCCAGTTCCAGCTGTTGGTATGTCTGGCTGTCATAGTTCATCTTTTCAGAGGAACGTCCAAAACGCTCCGCCTGGGCCAGGTTCCATTTTTCCAGGAGCAGCTGCATCTGCTGGTTGGTACGCTTTCACTCTGCTGCGAGGACTGACAGCTGTTTCTGCAGTTCTTCCTCACTGCGCATACTCTCCAAAAGCAGTTGGAGAAGATCTTTTTTATTTCGTTTTTCCAACTGTTCCTCAGATAATGACAGCGCCATACACGGGAGATTCCTTTCCTGTTTGAATGATTCCAGTATACCAGAAAAGGCTGGAAACAGCAAAACAGTCGGGCGGGGCTCCCGTCATTTTGACGGTGGATAACTTCCCTTTTTACAAGTTTTCTGAGAGTAAAAGTCTCTTACAGAACCAGAAAAAGGAATCTTTGTATTCTGCCTGCCCATCTTTCCAGAATGCTTTCTGTACTCATCCACATACGGAAAACCACAAGCTGCCATCCGGCATAGTTATCCACTTTTTTATTGTTTGCCAGGAAAAGAAATTTCTCTGTTTTGCCCAAAGACCGATTAAAGCGGATGACGCGGGCGTACCTTCCGGCCAGACGGATCAATGGAATATCCCGCCATCAGCAGGAATCCATCCTCCCATACCAGCCCTTTCATCTTATGGTTGCTGGAACCGCAGAAGAGAAACAGATTTCCCGGCTGAAACGGATCCAGGGAAAACTTTTGTTTGACAAGAGTCGCCAGCCCGTCAATTCCTTTACGCAGATCTGTTTTTCCTACGAAAATGTAAACATGTTTAAATTGTGAAAAATCCGCATCATTGAGCATAGGAAACGGCCTCGATCACCATAGAAAGGACTTCGCGTGGAACGGATAACGGCAGGGTAATCTGAAGTTCCCGAATTTGGAGGCTCATGGTTTCTGCCGGTGACGGAGGAACCGTTAGCGCAGCCGGGCTGTAATCCGGCTGGTTGATTTCCACAAAACCGCTTTCTTCTAAAGCGGCCGCTTTAATTTTTCGGAGCCAATAGGAATAAGCATCTTTTGAAATATGATTTTGCTGACAGTAATCTTTTACGGAGAGCCCGGAATGTTGTCGGTCCCGGATTGTTACCAACCAGTTTTGTAAACGGATTTGGGCAGTTGCAAGTTTTGTGTTCATAGCCATCCTCCTGATGTGAAAAATGTGAAAAGTGTGTACTCAACTTTTCCAACATTATCTCAAATCAGAAGTGGTTAATCTAGAGATGGATGGTTTCCCATGTACCTACATAGCTTCCACAGAGGGCGTTCATCTTATTTGACCAGGCTCATGTTCCCAGACAGCCAGTCCTGCACCAGCTTCATGCCATCACTACCATACATTCTTTCTCCCAAAAGGCAATCCCATACTTAAGAATCTTCTTAGTTCCCCATCGCTTTAGCCCTTGTGCATACTTCTTTTCTTCGATCTGCTCAAGTGCCTCCGCGCATGCCTTCTCCAGGTTCCCGTCATCCGCATATTTCAGTTCGACCACGATTCCAACCCTGTCCGGCGTCTGGATAGAAATGTCACTGTAGCCTTCCCCGGTTTCTGCATTAGATTTTACCAGCCAGCTGTCCTGGTTCTGCAAAAGCCCCAGCAGCATCCCATGGTAGAAGTTTTCCTTCATGTTCCTGCGGACAGCTGTGTCCCGAACACTGATGGAATCCCACAGGTAATCACCGAGCATCTCCTGGATCGTATGCGTATCCCCGGCCGGGAACGCCATACAAAAACGGCTGATCCTTCCA
Organism: Candidatus Limivivens merdigallinarum; assembly: GCA_018713105.1. Classification (GTDB taxonomy): domain Bacteria; phylum Bacillota; class Clostridia; order Lachnospirales; family Lachnospiraceae; genus Limivivens; species Limivivens merdigallinarum. The sequence goes on from DVFT01000027.1 coordinate 4,378, forward strand.
GAATCTGCCTGGGTTGTTTCTTCAAACCAGTCCTTTACCAGTTCAATGAACAGTTCCCTGACCTCCCAATTCGGCAAGGCCAGTTCCATTTTCTTTCCCGGTGCCCTCCTGCGGCAGGTCAGGTAACCGGTAGAATAAAGCACACTCCAGATATTATCAATGGAATCCTCCACCTCCCGTGAGGTCAGTTCCTGACGGATGGGTTTGATTATGGTTCCACCGTTGATCAGACGCTCGACGTCACTTTTGGTGCTTTGGTTCGCTTTCTTAAGCAATCGTCGGATCAGGTCATTCCCGCTGGTATTCGCCCAGTAATTTTCCGGCTCTGCGTCCTTATCCTTCAACAAAATCTGGGTATATTTTATGACATCCCATGGGCAGTATACAGATGCATCTCCAAATTGATAGCCATCATACCAATCCCGGACCGTATCATGAAAATCATCCAGTCCATAATAGTCCAAAAACTCTGTTACTTCATCTTCCGTAAATCCAAAACTATCACAGAAATATAGATCCGATATGGTCATTACATTTAGATTGTTCAGCCCTGTGAAGATGCTTTCCTTTGATATCCTCAGACACCCGGTGAGTACCGCAAAATACAGGCTGTCATTCGTTTTCAGCGCATTGCCCAGCAGGTTGCGGATGAGATTTACCATCTCCTCATAGTATCCACCCTGAAATGCCTTATCCAGCGGAACGTCATACTCATCGATCAGGAGGATGACCTTCTGGCCATAGTGCTTTTCGAGAAGCAGGGAGAGGGTCTTGAGACTGGCAGCTGCCACATCTTCCGTCATGGCATATAACCCACCTTCGCCGGATCCTATCTTTATCAGCCGGGCATAAGCCTCTTTTTCTTCTATTGAAAGCTTTTCACTGTCTTTAAGAAAACGAAATCTTCCAGCCTCATTCCCAATAACTGTCTTCAGTGCTGCCAACGCAGAATCATATTTTAAGCCATCCACACTTTTCAGGCTTATGGAGATCACAGGGAATTTCCCCATATATTTTTCACACAAGTCCTTTTCCTGCGCTATCTTCAGCCCTTCGAACAGCGCCGGATCTCTCCCTATTTCAAAAAAGCACTTCAACATACTCATGTTGAGGGACTTTCCAAACCGTCTTGGACGGGTAAACAGGTTTACTTTTCCCCAATTCTGTAAAAGTTCTTTTATAAACAGCGTTTTATCTACATAGTAAAAATCCTCAACGGAGAATTCCTCAAAATTTTCGATTCCAATGGGAAGTTTCTTTCTCATCTTCCCCACACTCCCTTCTATCATCGGTGGCATGAAGCAGTTCCAAAACTGCACCTCTGCATCTGTGGTAATCTTCTCCATTTCTCCACAAGACAGCCACAGGATATCATCCACCTGCTATGGATCCATTTTACCGTTAAGCCACAGGGCAGTCAAGTTCGTACATTGGACGATTTGTAAATTATTTGTAGTCGGTAAACGGCTAAAAATTAATCCTCCATCAGCTCCATCATAAGCCTGGCTCCAACCTTGATGCCTTCCATATATCCTTGGCGCTCATAGGCAGTGCAAAGGCTGAAAACGATATCCATGTATTCGTCTGACTCTTCATCCGTGTCTGCAAGTCCCCTCAGATTCTCCTTCAGGGGTTCGATCAGCAGTTCCTGGATCAAGGCTTCCGGGGCATATTCTTTTTTCGCCGGTCTTCCTAATTTCTTTTCCATGTCTATCTACTTTCTGTGTTATGCTATGCTCGCCGGGTTCTATGGATTCTATGTTATTCACAGTTGTGCGATACTACCGATTTCCATAGCAGAATATGGCATTTTCCATGTTAATCTATTTTATAGGCTGTAGAAAAGGGCGAAACCATATGGAATTTTTGATTTCGCCATCTATTTTACCTAATCATGGACTTTGTTACAACATCGCCAAGATCCCACTCAATTCCACGCTCAGCAGCCTTCTTTACAAAGTCCTTTCTCGTCCGTGGCATGGCCACAGTACACTCGCCTACTGGATGGACGGCTATGGAGAAGCCGGCCGATGTTTCCATGACTTCTTCTATTTCAAACCCCAGGCCGCACTTCCCATCAGGAAGCATATTGCAATAAGCGACACAATCTAAACAATTTTTCTTTGGCATACCTATCATCTCCCTCTTAAAGCAATCATTTCATTCCAAGCGCATATCTGGTCATTTTTTTACATTCTTCAATTATTTCTTTAACATTCTTTAAGTCCAAAATATCTCTGATTTCTAATGGAGTACATACAATTCTGTCTCGATCTACTTTCGATGCTGCTGAACGTCCAAAGGAGCGGCTATCATAATTCCAATAGCCTTTGCACCCAATAATTGAAGTACACACATACATCGTAGAATGTCTTTCCAGAGCCTTATATATTTCAGATGTTCCTTCAATAATTTCTTCTATTGCGTTAAAGAATTCTAAACTTACCAAATATTCCTCATCCCCATAAGAACGCGTATTTAAATTATATTTTAATTCCACAATTCCATTATTGAAAATCCGCAGCAGTTCAAAGTCTCTAAGTCCATCTTCCGATGGGAACCACACACCGTCCACATTTGGAAGCATCTTGCCCCTGATATGATTAGACAATTGTACAGGTAATGGAAGTTTTCCCGATTTTCCAAAGTCGAACATTGAAATACTATCCGCAGGATTAGTAAATGATGCGGGTATAATTTGAATAACCCCAAACATACCTGTGTTGT
>DVFT01000200.1 GCA_018713105.1 Candidatus Limivivens merdigallinarum
TTTCCGGTTTTGCTGACGTATAATACCTGAATATTCATTCGTTCATCACTTCCTATCTCGTTGTCCATGATAACATAGAAAGCAGAGAAATAAAATTTCCGAAATCTAAAAAAAAATGAACTATTTCTAAACAGTCTTCTGATTTTGGCGCACCATCAATGTGCGTTTAGGCCATCCTGGAAGATTGCCGTTTATGATGGCGGAGAACATCCGATCCTTTACGCCTGGAGCCTCAAGGTTGATATCGCGAAGGAGATTCTTGGCATATTCTCTTCGGGTATAGCCGTCGGCGGGACAGGGATTCTTGACCGTCGGCAGATTGTATTTGTTGCGGAAGCCGATGATATCAGCTTCATGCACAAACATCAGAGGGCGGATGACTGTCAGATCCATGCGGTCCAGATAAGTCTTCGGGGAGAAGGAATAGAAACGGCCTTCGTAGATCAAGGAGAGCATCATGGTCTCTACAATATCATCTTTATGGTGGGCATAGGCGACTTTATTGCAGCCGGCTGCCTTTGCCGCTTCGTTGAAGGCGCCTTTTCTCATTTTTGCACAAAGAGAACAGGGATTACTCTCCTTGCGGTCCTCAAAGATGATCTGTCCGATCTGGGTATCCACCACGGTGTAGGGAACTCCCATCTCAGCGAGAAGCGTTCGGATCGGGGTCAGGTCAAAGCCCTCCATCCCCAGATTGACGGTAATCGCGTGAATGGAGAAGGGTTTTGGGTAAAAGCGCATCAGACCATGGAGGGCATAGAGGAGGGCAATGCTGTCTTTGCCTCCGGAGATGCCTACGGCAATCTGATCCCCCGCATCGATGAGCTGATATTCGTCCACCGCCTTCCTGGTCAGACTTAATAATTGTTGTAATTTCATGTATTTTTCCTCCGACGTCTATTATTCTATAAAATTCTCCAAAAGTCAACATGGATTATAAATTGCTTTTTTTCCACGATATGCTATAATCATCCTATACTTAAGAAACATGGAGGAAGAATCAATGGATGTTATCAGTATTGGCGAAATGCTTATAGACTTTACACCGGGAAAGGAGCCGCATTCCTATATCAGGAATCCGGGAGGAGCTCCTGCAAACGCAGTGATCGCCATGGCGCGGAACGGTCTTTCCACTGGATTTATCGGAAGGCTGGGGGACGATGATTTTGGAAGATTTCTCAAAGAGACTCTGGAGGCTGACAGGGTGAAGGTGCTTTGCCCGGAGCTTATGAAGGAAGCGATCACCACCATGGCGTTTGTGACCCTGTATGAGAACGGGGAGCGTTCCTTTACCTTTGCCAGAAAACCAGGAGCGGACATGCTTCTCAGTGAGGAGGATGTAAAGGAAGAGGACATCCGTTCCTGCCGCCTGGTTCATGCAGGCTCGGTCAATATGACGAAGGAACCCGCCAGAGGCGCCGATACAAAAGCCTTGAGGCTGGCTCATGAGATGGGAAAATTAGTAAGCTTTGATGTGAACTTCCGTGACACCCTCTGGGAATCTGAGGCGGACTGCAAGGCTGTGGTGGATGAGATTCTGGACTATGTGGATTTCCTGAAGATCTCCGAGGAAGAGCTTTACTTTGTGGGCGGCGAGGAGAATATCCCTGCATTTATGAAGGAGCATGGGATTTCTGTAGTGATTGAGACATTGGGAGCCGACGGAGCCAGATATTTCTATGACGGCAAGAGCGGTATGATTCCGGGACACAAGGTGAAGGCGGTGGATGCTACCGGAGCGGGAGATGCTTTCTGGGGTGGTTTCCTTTCTAAGATCCTGTTAAGCGGGGTAGAGAAAAAGGAAGAACTGACCGAAGAGATCGTCCGTGAGGCACTCCGGTACGGCAACGCTTCCGGCGGGCTCTGCGTACAGAAAATGGGAGGAATCCCAGCGCTTCCCACGAGAGAGGAGATCGAAGCATTTCTGGAATCAACGTCCAGGTAACAGACGGCGGAAGGGACAGATTGGATTATGTATGAAATCATGAGTTCCGATGAGGCGATCCGCCTGATCCGTGATGGGGACTGCATTTGCGTCAACTCCTTTGTGGGAATTGAGAATCCGGTGGAGCTGCATGAGGCGCTTTACCGGCGATATCAGAGAATGCAGTCGCCCAGCCATCTGACAATCATTTCCAGCGCGGGCTTCGGTGTCTGGGACGAGGAGTGCAACGCGGAAGGGTATATCCGCGACGGGGCGGTGGACCGTTTGATCTGCGGCCATTTTGGAGCAATGTTAAGTACAAAGAAGCTGGTGCTGGAGGATCGGTTTGAGGCGTATAATCTGCCGCTGGGATGTATTTCCCATGCCATCCGCGCCCAGGCAGGCGGTCTGCCCGGCTTTCTCTCCAAGGTGGGACTGGATATCTTTGTGGATCCCAGACAGGAAGGACCGGGGATCAACAGGCTTTCCATCGACGATTCCTTGGTCAAAGTGGTGGAAGTGGATGGAGAAGAATTTCTTTATTACAAGCTTCCGAATATTACCGTGGCGCTGATCAAGGGTACAGCAGCCGACCGCAAAGGAAACATTTCCTTTGACGATATGTTTATGTCCGGCGACGCGCTCTCCATCTGTCAGGCGGTGAAAGCCAACCGCGGCAAGGTGATCGTCCAGGTGGACCGCCTGGTGGATACGCCGTCGCGTCCCAGGAATGCTATCATTCCAGGCTGCCTGGTGGATGCCATCGTGGTGGCAGAGCCGGAAAAACGAAACGAAGCCTACACGGCTTTGACAGGAAGCTTTGAGATCCCCTATGAGGAATGGAACCTCTGGAACGAAAGAATTGATACGGCTTCCGAGAAGCATCAAAAAAACAGCGCTGCCGGGAATATTATCGGAAGACGGGCTGCGATGGAACTGAGGGTGGATGATATTGTCAATATTGGAATCGGGATTCCGGAGATGGTTTCACGGCATGCCCGGAAAAACGGGATGCTGGATATGGTGACCCTCACTGTGGAATCCGGCGGCATCGGCGGGTTTCCCGTTTCCGGGGAGGCGTTTGGCGCCATGATTGGCGCGGCATCGGTTTATGATATGGCAAACCAGTTCGACCTGTATGACAGCGGGGGATTGGATATCTGCTTTATGGGCGCCCTGGAGGTGGACCGTGAAGGAAATGTCAACGCCCATCGGGGGCCCGGCGCCTTCGCCGGCATTGGAGGATTTGCCAACATTACGGCAAAGACGCCTACGGTTGTGTTCTGTATGACATTCAATACGAAAGGCTTGGAGGTTTCCCAGAAAAAGGGGACAGTGACGATCCAGAAGGAAGGAACCATTCCCAAATTTGTGGAGAAGGTGAGCAGTATAAGCTTCTCGGCAAAGCGGGCGATTGCCAATGGCCAGAAGGTGCTGTATGTGACGGAACGCTGTGTATTCCGCCTGACGCCAAAAGGGCTGAAGCTGATCGAAGCTTATCCCGGGGTGGATGTGCAGCGGGATATCCTGGATCAACTTCCTTTCCAGGTTGAGATTTGAAGTAGAAAAAATAAGGACAGGCGCTCCTTTTGCGGAAAGGAGCCGCTTGTCCTTATTTTGATGGAAAGATTATAAACGAGATGTCCGATCAGAATCCAGCCTCTGTTAAAATCTCCTCTGCCTTATCCGTATCATCGCAGACACAGAGCACTACATAGTTCCCTGAAGTTCTGATGATGGCGGCGTTCAGCTTGCTGGTTTCCGTCGCATTGTAGGAGGAGTAGAGTTCTGTCTGGCTGTCTACCCGGTTCTGGAATAGGGTTTCCACTTCCTTGGCATAGGAGCTGTCCTTTGTCTGGATCACAGTGGCTTCACAGGCGGAAGCGCCGGAATTGAGATACGCGCTGGCAGCCTCCACCTGATCCATGTCCACGAAGTAAGTGGAAGCCAGGATGTCGGAGGAAACCTCGCTTAAGGTATCGCTGGTGACGGTTTCTTCGGCAAGTTGTTTTGCCAGATCAGCAGGGGCTATGCTGACTCCCTTGCTGCCTCCTCCGTCGCAGGCGGTGAGCAAAAGCATACAGAGCAGTATGATGGACGCGAAACTGAATTTTTTCATAAAGATTCTCCTTTGATTAAAATTGATAGTCACTGTTCAGAACCAATCTCGTCGGCACGAGTGTGCTTAGCTTTGAACAGTTAGAAATTGGTGGATGATTTCAGGAAGCTTCCGAGGAAGTCTCCGCAGAAATTTCTGTTGAAGTTTCTGTTGTTTCAGAAGTGCTTTCCTGTTCGGATTCCTCTTCTGAGACGGAGGGCATTTCATCCTCCGGGATATAATGAGTCCTTAGGTAATCCAGCATAATCTTGCAGTATTTTTCATACATATGGACTCCATCACTAGATGCGCCGGGGATCAGAGAGTGGTTTCCGTCGGATAATACCTCGTTGAGGTTGATATAGTAATAACCATTCTCTTTGCAGAGGTTCTGCAAAATCTCATTTGCGATATCTACATTTGCATTGCTGATATAGTCTCCCGTCGTTACCTTGGCTTCTTCCACATAAGGAATGCTCATGACATAGATGATGGCGTCGGAACGGACGAATTTTTTCAATTCTCCCAGCATAACCCGAAAACTATTGGTAAATTCCGAAGCATCTCCCCAAAGATTTCCGAGATCGTTGGTGCCGAGAAGCACATAAAATTTCCGGTCTGTCTGATAGGTAGCATAAAGCGCCTGGAATACAGTAATATTTCCCTCCGCAGAAGCGATGGATGCACTGTCAAAGATATCAGCGGCGTTCATGCCTACGCTGGTGATGAAATGACCGGAGGTGATACCGGATTGATTCTGAAAGCCCATGAGGCGGGAATCTCCGATGAATGTGGCATCGTCGAAGTAAGAATCATCCACAGCAACGGGCTGTTCTTTTACTACCCAGTCGCCTACAAGCTCCTCCTGGGGGGAAGAAGCATTATCGGCGGAATCAGTTTCCCCGGAATCCGCCGCTGTTGTCTCCGAGGTGCTTTCAGAGTTTTTCTCACTTTCCGGCGGGGCAGTCTCAGCTTCTGTATTTTCGGCAAAAAACTCGCTGAGCTGGGATTTTACCTGATTCTGTATGGATTCACGGGAAAAGATGTTTACCAGGAGCCGTCCTTCGAAGATGACCAAAACGGCAACGATCAGGAGCAGAACGTGCAGGAACCGTGACGGATGCCGTCGTTTTCGTTTCTTTTGTACTGACATAAATTCTCCCCTTATCGACAAACTAAGACAAAAAAGATTGTCTTTTCTCCTTCCCTATTATATAATAAACCCGTTAATTGTAAATAGTTTTTTTAAAACGTAATAAAAACTTAATTGTTAAGGAGAAAAACAAGATGGTTTTCAGCAGTCTTTTATTTATGTTTCGGTTCCTTCCTGTGGTCTTTCTTCTATATTATGTAGCGCCCAGAAGCTTGAGGAATATCATTCTTTTTGTATTCAGTTTGTTTTTTTATGCCTGGGGAGAACCGAAATATGTCTTTTTGATGCTCTTTTCCATCACCATGGATTACTTTGTGGGGAAGGCAATCGACCGCGCCAAAACCCGGGGAAATATGAGAAAGGCAAAGAGATGCCTGTTGGTGTCGATTATTGTAAATTTAAGCATCCTGGGATTTTTCAAATATGCGGATTTCCTGATCGGCTCCCTCAATGCTGTGACAGGCCTTGCCATTCCTCTGCTGAATATTCCGCTTCCCATCGGAATTTCGTTTTTTACCTTTCAGACCATGTCCTACACCATCGATGTGTATAAGGGCACGACTAAGGTACAGAAAAACTGGATTTATTACGGAACCTATGTATCCATGTTCCCGCAGCTGATCGCCGGACCGATTGTCCAGTACAAGACGATTGCGGAACAGATGGAACATCGGCGTGAGAACACCGATGACTTTACTGCAGGTATCAGTCGGTTTATGTGCGGTGTGGGAAAGAAAGTTCTTTTGGCCAACAACATTGGTCTTTTGTGGGACTCTGTGGCAGCGTTGCCTATCGGGCAGGTTCCGGCTCTCACAGCATGGTTGGGGGCGCTTGCCTTTACCTTCCAGATTTATTTTGACTTTTCCGGATACTCGGATATGGCGATTGGTCTGGGAAAAATGTTCGGTTTCCATTTCTTGGAAAACTTCGAATATCCCTACAAGGCAAAAAGCATTACAGAATTCTGGAGGAGATGGCATATTTCTTTAAGCTCCTGGTTCAAGGAATATGTTTATATTCCGCTGGGGGGGAATCGCTGCAGCGTTCCGAAGCAGGTGAGGAATATCGCCGTGGTTTGGCTTCTGACAGGTGTTTGGCACGGAGCAAGCTGGAATTACGTATTGTGGGGCGTGTATTATGGGATTCTCCTTTTGATTGAGAAATTTGCTTTAAGAAGAGTACTGTCAAAGCTGCCCTCTTTTGTTCAGAGTGTTTATACTTTGTTTTTTGTGATCCTGGGATGGGTGATCTTCAAATGTGAGGATCTGTCTTACTGTCTGTCTTACCTGAGAGCCATGTTTGGCGGATTTGGTGCTGGCTTCCTCAATGGAGAAAGTCTTTACCTTTTGAAAAACTATGGGATCATGCTACTGATCCTGATGGTAGGAAGCACAATGCTTCCGAAGAGGGCGGCAGACAAAGTTTTGGCCAAGATCGGAAACGTATCCATTACGGGCACTGCCGTGCGCTGCCTGTGGTTTGCTGGAATCTTCCTGATTTCCGTGGCATACCTGGTAGATGCAACATATAATCCGTTCCTGTATTTTAGATTTTAAGTCTTTCAGAGCCAGGCAGCGTTTCCTGGATTGGTTCTGGACAGTAATGATTTTCATAAGGGAGACATAAAGCATGAGACGAAAAAGAAAACCGCGTCTTCGGAGAAAAGAAGTACTGCGGATAGAACGAAAGAAGCGTATTACCTCCAACTGGGTAGTGATTGCCATGTTTCTGCTGCTGATCTTTGGATTTACCGCTGCGACGCTCGTCTGGCCAAGAAGAGAGTTTTCCGAACGGGAAAACCGGAGCCTGCATCTGTTTCCGAAGCCTACGCTTACCACTGTACTGAATGGAGAATTTGAGTCAGATTACGAGACGTATCTGAGTGACCAGTTTCCGGGAAGGGATGGGTGGATCGCGGCAAAAACCACAGCGGAGCGTGCTATCGGAAAGGATGAGATCAAAGATGTTTACTTTGCCAAAGACGGCTACCTGATTGAGAGCCACAAGGGCAGCTTTACCACGGACAATGCCGTGCAGAACATAGAGAGACTGTCTGCGTTTATCGAAGCACAGCAGGAACGCTTCGGCGAAGGGCATGTTTCCGTGATGATTATTCCCAATGCGGTGGAGGTCTTAAAGGAGAAGCTGCCGCGGTTTGCCCCGGACAGTGGGGAAGCACAGTACCTTGCGCAGATTGAAGAACGCCTTCCCTCAGGGACTTATTTTGATGCCCTTTCTGTGCTGGATGACCATAAGGAGGAATATCTCTATTATCGGACAGACCATCACTGGACGACCCTGGCGGCATTTTATGTGTATGAGGCATGGGCTAAGGAGAAGGGGTTTCAGCCTGCGCCGATCACAGACTATACCAGAGAAGTGCTGACCGACGACTTTTTGGGAACCATCGAGTCCAAGGTTGGAGGCAGGATGGAGGGGGACACCATTGAGCGGTTCCTTCCCAAAGAACAGGTATCCTATACTCTGGATTACAATCAAGGACAAAAGACCGGAACGGATCTCTATGACCTGTCCATGCTGGAGACGAAGGATAAATACAGCGTATTTTTTGGCGGGAACCAGCCGATTGTGACGGCTAAGATTGACAATGGCAGTGATAAGAAGCTCCTGGTCATCAAGGATTCCTATGCCCACTGCTTTATCCCCTTTACCTTCGACGACTATGGGGAGGTGACCTTCCTGGATCTTCGTTATTTCAATGAAAGCCTGAACGGTTACCTGGATCAGAATGAATATACGGACTTGCTGTTTCTGTACAACGCTTCCGGATTTGCAGAGGATGTAAGCCTGGGAAGATTGGCGAACTAAAGGAGGAATGGACAATGAGCTATGCGGATAATGTGTTTAAAGAAATGTGCCGGGACATTCTGGAAAACGGAACCAGTACCGAGGGGGAGAAGGTGCGCCCTCACTGGGAGGACGGAACGCTTGCCTATACCATCAAACGGTTCGGTATAGTCAACCGGTACGATCTGAGAAAGGAGTTTCCGGCTCTGACACTCAGGAGAACGGCGCTGAAAAGCGCGTTCGACGAGATCCTCTGGATTTGGCAGAAGAAATCCAACAACATCCATGATCTCCACAGCCATATCTGGGATTCCTGGGCGGACGAGGATGGAAGCATTGGAAAGGCATACGGATACCAGCTGGGCGTCAAGCACCGTTATAAAGAGGGGTGGATGGATCAGGTAGACCGGGTGCTCTACGATTTGAAGAACAACCCCTACAGCAGGAGGATCATGACCAACATTTATGTCCATCAGGATCTCTATGAGATGAATCTCTATCCCTGTGCCTACAGCATGACGTTCAATGTGACCAGGGATCCTGGTAAGGAGCGTTTGACCTTAAACGGCATCCTGAACCAGCGGTCCAACGACGTTTTGGCAGCCAACAACTGGAATGTGGCGCAGTATGCGCTCCTTCTGATGATGATCGCGCAGGTGTGCGATATGGAAGCGGGAGAACTGCTCCATGTGATCGCAGACGCCCACATCTATGACCGTCATGTCCCGGTGATCCGGGAGCTGATCCAGAGGGAAGCCTATCCGGCGCCTAAGGTTTGGCTGAACCCTGAAATAAAGGATTTCTACGAGTTTACCGTGGAGGATCTTCATGTGGAGAACTATGTGACGGGACCGCAGATCAAGAACATTCCTATTGCAATTTGATGATACAGGCATGACTTTATGGAATCGAGGAGGCAAACAATATGAAGCTGATCGTAGCTGTTGACAAAAACTGGGGAATCGGGAAAAACAACGACCTTCTGGTGAGTATCCCCCAGGACAAAAAATTCTTCCGGGAGATGACGACTGGAAATGTGGTGGTGATGGGCAGAAAGACCCTGGAAAGTTTTCCGGGCGGCAGACCGCTTCCGAACCGGACGAACATCGTACTCACCCATCGCCCTGATTATGAAGCGAAGGGAGCGGTCGTGGTACATTCCGTGGAGGAGCTTTTTGAGACTTTGAAGGAGTACGAGGCGGAAGAGGTTTACTGTGTGGGAGGGGGAAGTGTCTATGAACAACTGCTCCCTTACTGCGATACGGCACATGTGACGAAGATCGACCATGCCTATGAGGCGGACGTCTATTTTCCTAATCTGGATGCCATGGAAGAATGGGAGATCACCGGGGAGAGCGACGAGCAGACTTATTTTGACCTGGAATATACATTTGTGTGCTATGAAAGGGTAAAACCTTCTTGACAGATGGCGAAAAAAGTATAATAATAAATGAAAATTTATTTTTATTAAGCCCTGTTGGACTTTGAGGAGGCAAAAATCATGTTAGAAATCAAGATTGAAAAAACACAGAATCCAAAACCGATTCCCGGACCGGACAACCCATTGGTGTTCGGTACGATTTTTACGGACCATATGTTTGAGATGGATTATACAAAGGGCAAGGGCTGGCATGACCCGCGCATTGTCCCTTATCATGAGATTTCTCTGGAGCCCTCTGCCATGGTGTTCCACTACGGTCAAGAGATGTTCGAGGGATTGAAAGCTTATCCTACGGAGGATGGCAGGATCCTTCTGTTCCGCCCGGACAAGAACATTGAGAGAGCGAACAATTCCAACAGAAGACTGATGATTCCGGAGATTCCGGCTGATATTTTCCTGGAGGCACTGAAGGAGTTGGTGAAGATCGATCAGGCATGGATTCCGGATAGACCGGGAACCTCCCTGTATATCCGTCCTTTTGTGATTGCTACGGATCCGTTCCTGGGAGTACGTCCTTCCGATACCTATAAGTTCATGATCATCCTTTCTCCGGTTGGACCATACTACGAGGAAGGATTGGATCCGGTGAAAATCTGGATCGAGGACAGCTATGTCCGTGCCGTGAGAGGCGGAATCGGTGAGGCAAAGACAGGAGGCAACTATGTGGCTTCCCTGGCAGCCCAGGTGAAGGCACATGAGGAAGGCTATTCCCAGGTTCTCTGGCTGGACGGCGTGGAGCGCAAGTACATCGAAGAAGTAGGAGCGATGAATATCTTCTTCAAGATTGACGGCACCGTAGTGACCCCCATGCTGAATGGAAGCATCCTTCCGGGTGTAACGAGAGATACCTGCATCCAGCTCTGCAAATCCTGGGGGCTTCCGGTGGAGGAACGTAAGATTTCCGTTCAGGAGCTGGAGGAAGCGGCACGGACAGGAAAGCTTGAGGAGTGCTGGGGAAGCGGCACAGCTGCCGTGATTTCACCGGTAGGGCATCTGAGATATGAGGACGATGTCTTCCAGATCGGCGACGGAGGAATCGGACCGGTAAGCCAGAAACTTTACGATACGGTGACCGGCATCCAGCTTGGAAAGGTCAAGGATGAATTCGGCTGGACGGTGGAAGTGAAGTAAAATATCCCGCAGAAATAAAAGACAGATCTAAATCCTATGGAAAAGGGACCGGCTGCTTGCGTGCCGGTCTCTTTTTGTGCTATACTAGCCCCAGAGTGATATGAGGAGGAATGGCTGTATGTTCAGAGACCATACAAAGGTGATTCATATTGGGGACAAGGTGATCGGAGGGGGGAATCCCATCCTGATCCAGTCCATGACGAATACGAAGACGGAGGATGTGGAAGGAACGGTGGCGCAGATTCACCGCCTGGAACGGGCGGGCTGCGACATTATCCGCTGCGCCGTCCCTACCATGGAAGCGGCAAAAGCGCTGAAATCTATCCGGGAGCAGATTTCCATTCCGCTGGTGGCGGATATCCATTTTGACTACCGGCTTGCCATTGCAGCTATGGAGAATGGGGCAGACAAGATCCGGATCAACCCGGGAAATATCGGGAGCAGGGAACGGCTGAAGGCAGTGGTCGATGCGGCAAAGGAACGTGGGATCCCCATTCGCGTGGGGGTCAACAGCGGCTCCCTGGAAAAGGAATTGGTGGAGAAATACCACGGAGTGACGGCAGAAGGGATCGTAGAGAGCGCCCTGGACAAGGTACATATGATCGAGGAAGAGGGGTACGACAATCTGGTCATCAGCATCAAATCCTCGGACGTCTGTATGTGCGCAAAGGCACATGAACTGATCGCCGGAAAGACGTCCTATCCCCTCCATGTGGGGATTACCGAGGCAGGGACGCTTCTGTCCGGGAACATCAAATCCGCTTTGGGACTTGGGATGATCCTCCCCAAAGGGATCGGGGATACGATCCGGGTATCGCTGACCGGGGATCCGTTGGAGGAAGTGAAGTCAGCGAAGATGATTCTACGGACACTGGGACTCAGAAAGGGAGGCATCGAAGTGGTGTCCTGCCCCACCTGCGGAAGAACCCAGATCGACCTGATCGGTCTAGCAAACCAGGTGGAAACTATGGTGGAGGAGATTCCGCTGAATCTGAAAGTGGCGGTGATGGGCTGCGTGGTAAACGGGCCCGGGGAAGCCAGGGAAGCGGATCTTGGGATTGCAGGCGGAAAGGGAGAAGGTCTTCTGTTCCGCAAGGGAGAGGTGATCCGAAAGGTACCGGAGGCAGAGCTTTTGCCTGCCCTTCGGGAGGAGCTTTTGTCCATGCAGAAGGAAGCGGACTGCCGGTGAGTTTGATGTATATAAGAAGGGATGAAGATGGAGAGACCGTTTTTTGAAGTATTTCCCACTCTGCAGATCAATGAAAGCCTGAAAAATCTCTTTGCCCAGACGATGGTCACCAAGGTGGCGATCACCAGGGCAAAGGATTTTTTGCGTGTGTATCTATTCAGTGAGAAATTGATCCACAAGAAATATATCTACGAAATCGAGGAAGCGATCCGTACCCAGCTGTTTAAGGGTGTCACGATGACGGTGAAGATCCTGGAAAAATTCGGGCTGTCTAAGCAGTATACGCCGAAAAAGCTCATGGATATCTACCGGGACAGCATCCTGCTGGAGTTAAAGGAGTACAGCATTTTTGAATTTGACCTGTTCCGGAAAGCGGAATGTACCTTCCTGGAGGAGGATCTCATGAAGCTGACCCTGGAGGAATCCGTCATCGCGGAAGGCAAGGGCGAAGAGCTGATCCGGATCCTGGAGAAAATCTTCACGGAGCGCTGCCAGATGAACCTGAAGATCCAGACGGAATACAAGGAGCCCGTGGAGAGCAAGGCGAGGAAGAACAGTGAACTGAAGTTGGAACAGGAGGTGGCAGCGATTTTAAGCCACCTGCCCATAAAGGCAGAACAGAAGGAGGAAGAACGGCAGGAGCCCGCGGCGGAGAAAAAGGCAGCGGGAGAAAAGAAAACGGAAAAGCAGGAAAAGAGGGAGTTCAAGGGAAAAGGCAAGTTTTCTTCAGACGGGTTCAAACGTCCATTGCGCAGAAGCGACAATCCTGACGTACTTTACGGCAGGGACTTTGAGGAGGAGGCAGTTCCTCTGGAGCAGGTACAGGGCGAGATGGGAGAGATCGTGATCCACGGTCAGGTTATCGGGCTGGACACCAGGGAGATCCGCAACGAGAAGACGATCATCATCATTGAGCTCAGTGACTTTACCGATTCCATCGTCATCAAAATGTTTGCCAGAAACGATCAGGTTCCTGAGCTCCTCTCCGGTATTAAGAAAGGCACATTTCTGAAGGTCAAGGGAGTGACGACCATCGACAAGTTTGACAGCCAGCTGACCATCGGTTCCGTGGTAGGAATCAAAAAAATCAGCGACTTCCGTCCGGTGCGTACGGACAGCAGCCCCATCAAGCGGGTGGAACTCCATTGCCATACCAAGATGAGCGATATGGACGGAGTCTCCGATGTGAAGGATATCGTAAAAAAAGCGTATGCTTGGGGGCATCCTGCCATTGCCATCACCGATCACGGAGTAGTGCAGTCCTTCCCGGATGCCAACCATGTCATCGAGGACATTGACGCAGCCTACCGGAACGAGTATCAGAAGGACCACCCTGATGTTTCCAAGGATGAATTGAAAAAGATCAAAAGCCCGTTCAAGGTGATCTATGGCGTGGAGGCATATCTGATCGACGATTTGCAAAAGCCGGTGGTGGATTCCCAGAATCAAAATCTCCACGGAACCTATGTGGTCTTCGATTTGGAGACCACCGGATTCAGCCCGGTGGAAAACCGGATCATCGAGATCGGGGCGGTCAAGGTGGAAGACGGGGCGATCACGGAGAAGTTCAGCACCTTTGTCAATCCGGAGGTGCCGATTCCTTTCCGCATTGAGGAACTGACCGGCATCAATGACAATATGGTCCTGGATGCCCCCACCATTGAACAGATCCTCCCTGAATTTTTGGCTTTTTCGGAAGGAGCGGTCATGGTAGCGCACAATGCGTCCTTTGATATGAGCTTTCTTGAGGAGAATGCCAGAAGGCTGAAGATGGAGAGAACGTTTACCAGCGTGGATACGGTGGAACTTGCCAGATTTCTGCTTCCCCACCTTCACAATGCCAAGCTGGATACGGTGGCAAAGGCATTGAACATCTCTCTGGAAAACCATCACCGGGCAGTAGACGATGCGGGCTGTACGGCGGAGATTTTTGAAAAATTCATTGTAATGCTGGAGGAACTGGGCGCCCATACCCTGGACGAGGTCAACGACCTCTGCAAGCCCTCCGTGGAGCAGATCAAAAAACTCCGTTCCCACCATGCGATCATCCTGGCGAAAAATGATACCGGAAGGGTCAACCTTTACCGGATGATCTCCATGTCCCATTTGAAATATTTCAGCACCGGAAAGTCTCCAAGACCCTGTATCCCCAAGAGCGAGTACCTGAAGCATAAAGAAGGGCTTTTGATCGGTTCCGCCTGCGAGGCAGGGGAGCTTTACGAGGCGATCCGGGAAAAACGTCCTCAAAAGGAGATCATCCGTTTGGTGAATTTCTACGATTACCTGGAGATCCAGCCGTTGGGGAACAACTACTTTATGATCGGCAATGAGCGGATGGGGATCCGGGATGAGAAGGATCTGATGGAGATCAACAAGACGATCGTAAGGCTGGGCGAACAGTTCCAGAAACCTGTGGTTGCCACCTGCGACGTACATTTTCTGAATCCGGAGGATGAGGTGTACCGGAGGATCATCATGGCAAGCCGCGGCTTTTCCGACGCCGACAATCAGGCGCCGCTCTACCTTCGCACCACGGAGGAGATGCTGAAGGAATTCGCCTATCTGGGCAGTGAGAAGGCGGAGGAGGTGGTGGTCACCAATACCCGGAAGATCGCAGATATGATCGAGCGGATCTCTCCGGTACGCCCGGACAAATGTCCGCCGGTCATCCCGGATTCCGACAAAACGCTGCGGGAGATCTGCTACAATTCTGCCCATGAGATGTACGGTCCCGATCTTCCCGAGGTGGTGACGGAACGTTTGGAAAGGGAGCTGAACTCCATCATTTCCAACGGATTTGCCGTGATGTATATCATCGCCCAGAAGCTGGTGTGGAAGTCCAACGACGATGGCTACCTGGTGGGTTCCCGTGGTTCTGTCGGTTCCTCCTTTGTGGCGACCATGGCTGGAATCACGGAGGTGAATCCTCTAAGCCCCCACTATTACTGCGAAAAATGCCATTATGTGGATTTCGATTCCGATGAGGTGAAAGCCTATGCCGGAAAAGCGGGATGCGATATGCCGGACAAGAGGTGCCCGGTCTGCGGGGAAGACTTAAGGAAGGCTGGATTTGACATTCCCTTTGAGACCTTCCTGGGATTTAAGGGCAACAAGGAGCCGGATATTGACCTGAACTTTTCTGGGGATTACCAGGGAAATGCCCACCGCTATACGGAGGTGATCTTTGGAAAAGGACAGACCTTCCGGGCGGGCACCATCGCCACGGTGGCAGATAAGACCGCCTTTGGGTATGTGAAGCACTATTTTGAGGATAAGGGCGAACAGAAGCGTACCTGTGAGGTAGTCCGCTTATCCCAGGGGTGCGTTGGGGTGCGCCGTTCTACCGGGCAGCATCCGGGAGGCATCATCGTTCTTCCGTTGGGAGAAGAGATCCATTCCTTCACCCCGGTACAGCACCCAGCCAATGATATGAAGACAGACATCATTACCACGCATTTTGATTACCATTCCATTGACCACAATCTTTTGAAGCTGGATATTCTGGGACACGATGATCCGACGATGATCCGTATGCTGGAAGATCTGACCGGGCTGGATGCCAAGAAGATCCCGCTGGATGACAAGGAGGTCATGTCCTTGTTTACCAGCACGGAGGCGCTGGGGATTACGCCGGAGGATATCGGCGGCTGTCCCTTGGGGGCTCTTGGAATTCCGGAGTTTGGAACCGACTTTGTTATCCAGATGCTCGTGGACACGAAACCCCAGAGCTTTTCGGATCTGGTCCGTATCTCCGGTCTGTCCCACGGAACGGACGTGTGGCTGGGAAATGCCCAGACCCTGATCGAGGAAGGAAAGGCGACGATTTCCACAGCCATCTGTACCAGAGATGATATCATGACCTATCTGATCCAGAAGGGGCTGGAAAGTGAGCTTTCTTTCACCATTATGGAAAGCGTCCGGAAAGGAAAGGGGCTGAAGCCGGAATGGGAAGAGGAGATGAAAAAGCATGACGTGCCCGACTGGTATATCTGGTCCTGCAAAAAGATCAAGTATATGTTCCCGAAAGCCCATGCGGCGGCATACGTCATGATGGCGTATCGGATCGCCTACTGCAAAGTGTTTTATCCGCTGGCATATTATGCGGCTTATTTTTCCATCCGTGCCTCTGCGTTCAGCTATGAGCTGATGTGCCAGGGACAGGAAAAGCTGTTGTTTTACATGAATCAGTTTGAAAAAA
Organism: Candidatus Limivivens merdigallinarum; assembly: GCA_018713105.1. Lineage (GTDB taxonomy): Bacteria > Bacillota > Clostridia > Lachnospirales > Lachnospiraceae > Limivivens > Limivivens merdigallinarum. The sequence continues at coordinate 15,943 of DVFT01000200.1, forward strand.
ACATGGATAAGCTGTCCAATAAGGAGCAGGATACCTATAAGGACATGAAGATTGTCCGGGAAATGTACGCAAGAGGCTTTGAATTCCATCAGGTGGATATCTATCAGGCAGAGTCCAGCCGTTTCCGGATCATCGACGGCAAGCTGATGCCGGCGCTGAATACCATTGAAGGCATGGGCGGCAATGCGGCGGAATCCCTGGCGGAGGCGGCAAAGAACGGTCCATTCCTGTCCAAGGATGACTTAAGGCAGAGGACGGCGGTAAATGCAAAGACCATCGATCATCTCCAGGAGCTGGGGCTGCTGGGAGACCTTCCGGAGTCCAATCAGCTGTCCATCTTCGATGCACTGAATTTTTAGTGGTTGTGTTTTGCTAGGAGATGGGGTATGATCTATGTGAATTGTGATGGACAAGTCAAATGGACAGAAAGGGGGATTCTATGGAGCGGGCAGCGTTGATTCTGGAAGGAGGAGCTTCCAGGGGTGTGTTTACAGGTGGAGTGCTGGATTATCTGATGGAACAGGGCATCCTGTTTTCCTATGTGTGCGGCGTCTCAGCAGGGAGTGGAAATGGGATGAACTACCTGTCCCAACAGATCGGGAGGACGAAGAGGGTGATCATCCGGGGGAAAGAAGACGGAAAGATGATGAGCCTGAAAAGCCTGGTGAAAAACAGGATGCTATTTGATATGGAGCTTTTGTACCATGAGGATCCGCTTAAGAGGATTCCCTTTGACTTCGACCGGTTTTTCCATTCTCCCATGAAGCTTGAGATGGTGGCGACCAACTGCCTGACCGGGGAGGCTGCCTATCTTTCTGAGACCCAAGACAGGGATCGGCTGATGAAGATCTGCCGGGCATCCTCCAGCCTTCCGCTGGTCACCCCCATGGTGGAGGTGGACGGGATTCCCTATCTGGATGGAGGAATTGCGGATTCTATTCCGATCCGCCGGGCGATGGAGCTGGGCTACCGAAAGATCGTCCTGGTTCTGACGCGGCAGTACGGTTACCGGAAGAAGACAAATGCCAGAAATGCCGCCATCTATGAAGCTGCTTTTTCTCATTACCCGGCGCTGGCGCGCAGCATTAATCTTCGCCCTGCCCATTACAACCAGACGATCCGGGCAGTAGAAAAGTGGGAACAGGAAGGAAACATTTTTGTGATCCGCCCGGAGAGCAAGCCGGTATCCAGAACGGAGCAAAATCAGGAGCTTCTGGAACAGTTTTATGAGCACGGCTATGCAAAGATGGAGGAAAAAATAGAGGATATGCTTGCATACCTGAGAGGAGAGTGTGTCTGATGCTGGAACGCTTTTTTCCCGATGATTATCAAAAATCCACCTACGCCATTGATTTCGGGAGGCTGTACCGGGAAGGCATCCGGGGGGTGATTTTCGACATTGACAACACGCTGGTGCCCCACGGTGCTCCGGCAGACGAGAGAGCCATCCGTTTCTTTGGAGGGCTGCGGAATCTGGGTATGGACTACTGCCTGATCTCCAACAACAAGCGCCATCGGGTGGAACCCTTTGCCAGACAGGTACAGGCAAAGTTCATCGAGAACGCCGGAAAGCCGCTCAAAAAGAACTATCTTAAGGCGATGGAGATGATGGGATGTACCCTGGATACCTGCCTGTTCGTGGGGGATCAGATCTTTACGGACGTCTATGGGGCGAAACGCTGCGGGATGCGGAATATTCTGGTGGAGCCCATCGACAAAAAAGAGGAGATTCAGATCGTCCTGAAACGATATCTGGAGAAAGTAGTCCTCCTTTTTTACAGGAACTCCCAAAAGGGACGCGGAAAGTGAAAAAGTGGTTGAAAAATCATAGAACATATTATAAAATAAGATGAACCATAGGAAAAGATTCGATTTCTTTATGGATAAATGTAAGGAGGAAAATCAAATGATTTCAGCAGGAGATTTTAGAAACGGCGTTACGCTGGAAATTGAGGGAAATATTTATCAGATTATTGAATTCCAGCATGTAAAACCAGGAAAAGGAGCCGCTTTCGTCCGCACAAAGCTCAAAAATATCATCAACGGCGGCGTTGTTGAAAAGACATTCCGTCCCACTGAAAAATTTCCGCAGGCTCGAATTGACCGTGTAGATATGCAGTATCTGTATTCTGACGGAGATTTATACCATTTTATGAACGTGGAAACCTATGACCAGATTGCCCTGAATCAGGATGCAATCGGCGATGCCCTGAAATTTGTCAAAGAGAACGAGATGGTGAAGATATGTTCCCACAATGGAAACGTATTCGCTGTAGAGCCGCCTCTGTTTGTAGAACTGGAAGTGACAGAGACAGAACCGGGCTTTAAGGGAGATACCGCACAGGGCGCTTCCAAGCCGGCTACCGTGGAGACCGGAGCGACGGTGAACGTTCCTCTCTTCGTAGAGATCGGAGATAAGATTAAGATTGACACCAGAACCGGTGAATATCTGTCCCGTGTATAAGAACAAATTCTAATGAATATAAAAATCCCATCGGAAGGCCTTTCCGATGGGATTTTCCTATATCTAAGCGATTAACTCAAATAAATATAGCTGCTGCTGTTGGACGGCCAAGCATAGAGACCGTTGGATTTATAGGTCTTCTTGCCAACCTTCTTTTTCGTTTCCACATAAACGTAATATTTCTTTTTGGTTAATTTCTTCCTGTTGAATTTCGTGATGGTGCAGCTGGTCGTCTTGGCGCTTACGGATTTCACTTTCTTGTAACCGGAGTTCTTTTTGGTGGATACATAGATGTCATATCCGGTAGCCCCAGGAATCTTGTTCCACTTGATGGTCAGCTTCTTTTTGGCAAGCTTTACACTGCGGATACGGGCTTGGGTAATGCAGTAGGTCTTTGCGGTAGAACCATAGTAGGTTTTGCCGTTGATCTTCTTGTAAGCGCGAATTTTAGCGGTATATACCTGCTTGGAAACTTTGCGGAAACTAGCAGAAGAGGAATAGCCGCTAACCTTTACGCGTTTTACACGTTTTCCCTTGCTGTTGTAAAGAGTAACCTCATAGCCGTCCACACCGCTCAGCTTGTCCCAACTAAGGTCGATGGTGTCGATCCAGTACCACCACTGCTGCTGCTTGAATCCGGAAATTGAGCCCGGAAGAGTGAAGAGATCATATGCGCCGATCCCGTAATTCGCGGTGCCTTCTGCGTCCACAGATTGGATGCGTACGTTGTATTCAGTGCTTGCCTTCAGGTTATTGAAGGTAAAGCTGGTTGCTGTAGTTTCCCCTGCCAGCTGGTAATCACTGGTATAGTCACTGTAGTCCCGGATGTATACGCGGTATTTAGCAGTGTTAGAGGAAGGAGACCAGCTGATGGAAAGGCTTGTCTTGGTTTGCCCTGTCTGTTTGATGCTGGAGGACAGAACGCTGCCCGGATACGCCTGCGCGGTCAGAGATGCTTCCTTCGGCAAAAAGCCGATGCCGAGTACGACTGCCAGAAACAGGACTGGAGCCAACAGGTTTTTCAGTGTCTTTTTCATAATCATACCTCCTAGATGTAATAATGTAGATCAGGATCTTGTTGGGATCCTTTTCCATATCGTAATTATAGCAGGATCTCCACAAAAATACAATATTATCGGTCTTAAATCTTTGATTATTATGTAAAATGTACAAAAAATGAGACCTCCTGTACAAAATCCGGCGAAATAATCAGAGGTATTTTTGGATGCAGTCAGAGAGGAAAATGCTTGTCTTTTCAGCAGGAGTGTGGTACGCTGTTACCTATAGTTCTAAATGTCTTATCTTTAGGTAGTTTCCTGCCAAACGATACCCAGATTATAAAATTGAATCGTAGAAAGGAAGGATGCAATTGGATTATGAAACCTTCACTCTGGAAATTCTGCGGGAGGTAAAAAGCCGGATTGGAGAAAACGCAGAGATCGGTATTCATCAAGTTGTCAAGAACAATGGAGTAATCCTCACTGGACTGACCATCAGAAAGCAAGGAGGCAAGACGGCGCCCAATATTTATCTGGAGGACTTTTATTGTCGATTTCAGAAAGGAACCTCTCTTATGGAGATTGTCTCAGAGATCCTTGCGATCTATCAGGAAAGGAAAGATACGATTGTGCAGAATCTGGACTTTTTTGCAGATTTTGACCGGGTACAGGATCGAATCTTATTTAAGCTGATCAACCGCAATATGAACCGAGAAATGCTCGTAAACGTTCCGTATCTGCCGTTTTTGGATTTTGCTGTGACCTTTTATTATTTCGCAGAGGATCTGTCATATGGGAAAGGCAGTATTCAGATCACCAACGGGCATATGGGCATGTGGAATACTACAAAACAGCAGTTATACCATCTGGCAAGACGAAATACCCGGAAGCTGCGCCCCGCCGTAATCCTATCCATGGGGGAACTTTTGGCTGACTACGGGTTGGAAATGGAAGAGGATCCGCGTTGTTCGCTCTATATCATCACCAACGAGGATAAAACGTTTGGTGCGTCTGGAATCCTGTACGATCAGGAGCTGCAGCGGGCCGGGGAGATTCTGGGCGCAGATTACTATATCCTTCCAAGCAGCATCCATGAGGTTCTTCTGATTTCAGATCAGGTGGAGATGGAAAAGGACGAACTGTCCGCAATGGTTCGTGAAATCAATGAGAAACAGGTTCCGCGGGAGGAGGTCTTGTCAGACCATATCTATCATTATGAAAGGATGTCGCACCGTTTTTCTGCCTGCTGACGGATAGATTCCAGTTTGTTCAGCATTTCCGCATAAATTTTTTTGGATTTTTCATATCCTTATTTGACATTTTATCCGTTGTGTGGTATGATAGCTGTGTTGTTCGCCAAAAGGTGTAACAGCAGGTACAACTCAATACGCATGTAGACGGAATGGTTTGCATGGATAGATACGCACTCGTAGCTCAGGGGATAGAGCAGTGGTTTCCGGTACCACGTGTCGGGGGTTCGAATCCCTCCGGGTGTGTTTCTTTGTATCTATCGGAAGGAAACCAGAGGTCTTGAAAGCAGATGGAGGTAAGCAGAGTGGATAATTTTAGAGAATGGCTATCGGATAATCTAAGATATATCTTACTTGGCCTGGCTGTCATTGTGGTAATAGCGGTAGTGGTTGTAGGAGTCAGGTTGGTTGGAAGTCTGATTGGCGGAGGCAGTGATGATTCTCAGCTGGAGACCTTGCCGCCAATGACGGAGACTGGCAGTGAGGCGGAAAGCCAGACAGAAACGATCTCCAATCCACTGCAGCAGGACATTCCAGCAGTTTTGGAAGCCGTTCAGCAGTATTATCAGGCAATCAGCAGCAAGGATATTGAAACTGTGAGAAACATGTCGGAATCCTTCACGGAGGAAGACCAGCAGAGGATTGAGAATAATCTGGTGGAAAGCTATGACAATATTGCTACATATTCCAAGACAGGGCCGGTAGACGGTTCCTATGTGGTTTATGTCTATTACGAGGCAAAGATACCAGGAATTGAGACCGCGACGCCGAGTTTGATCAGTCTGTACTTAGAGACGGCAGAGGATGGAACTCTGTACAAGGCGGACACCAACGATGAGGAAGTAGAGTCCTATATCCAGCAGTGCAACGAGGACAGCGATGTACAAAGCCTGATGGAAGAGGTCAATGCCAAACTGGAAGAAGTGCTGGAAGCGGATCCTGAACTGGCAAGCCTTTTGGAAGAGCAAGGGCAGCCGGATACGGAGATTGCACTGCCCGACAGCAGTCAGGTGGATGTGCAGGTCAATACCGCTATGGTGACGACCGATGAGATTATTTTGAGGGCAGATTCCAGGACAGATTCTGACCAGCTGAATGTAATTCCTGCGGGAACGACAGTCACCAGGGTTGAGGAACTGGACAATGGATGGTCCAGGATCCGTTATGACGATGGTTCTGGACAGGTGTATGAAGGATATGTAATGACCCAGTATTTGACAAGTGCAAGCTCTGAGACGCAGGAAACTGCAGCAGCAGAGACCGGGACGCAGGAAACCGGAACAGGAGAAACCTGAGAGGCGTAGGAGGGTCTCCGGGACTTGTCAAAGATCTGGCAGGGAAAGAAGCAGCCGAAAGTGGCTGCTTCTTTTGATCAGAGGAATTTTGTAAAGCAGGAAACAATCAGTAGAAAACTGAATAAGAATCAGAAGTCTCCATATCCTATGAAAAAACGGAGGTAAGACGATGATCACGATCAAGGAACAGGAGATTCTGGAAGAGGTGTACAAAGGGAGCAGGCGTGCAAAGATGGATATCCATTCCCTGCTCCCCAAGGTCTATGATGAGGAGCTTGCCCTGGATCTGAACCGGCAGGCAGCAGGATACGGAAGGATGGAGGAACAGGCGGAGAACGAGCTTCTGCACTCCGGGATTATGCCGGAATCCATAGGGCTTTTTGAACGGACACGGCGCTGGGCTGGAATCCAGGCGTCCACAGCGCTGAATATCAGTACGTGCCATATTGCTGACCTGGTAGGGCAGACGGAACGGGACAATCTGGAGAAAATCGAAGATGTTTTAAGGGAATCATCTCCCATGAAAAGCAGGGCATGGGAGCTGGCAGAGGAATTCCGCCAGTTTGAAAAAGAAAATTTGAGGATACTGAGTTCCTATCAGTCTTGAATAATATGAGAAAAATGTGTATACTGATAATTGTGCTTGAATCATACCAAAACGCCGTTTCGACAAAACGGTATGGGTTTTTATAAAAAAGGAGAGAACGAATGACGAGAGAGGGCAGCCATCTGGAGCAGGAATTTCTGCAGCGTAAGAAAGACGGGGTGCGCCTGAATAAATACATCAGTGATTCCGGTCTGTGTTCCAGGAGGGAGGCAGATCGCCTCATTGAAGCAGGGCGCGTCCGGGTAGACGGTAAAATGGCGCATCCGGGAGAAAAGGTGCGGGAGGATCAGAAAATCGCTGTGGATGGGAAAATCCTTCAAAGAGAAGAGGAAATGATCCTTCTGGCCGTCAACAAGCCGAGAGGTGTCGTCTGTACCACGGAGAAAAAATGGGGAGATCGTACGATTGCGGAAGTGATCCAGTATCCAAAACGTATTTTTTATATGGGCAGGCTGGATAAGGATTCAGAAGGGCTGTTGCTTATGACGAATAATGGGGAAGTTCTGGATCAGATGATGCGGGGACGAAACTGCCATGAAAAGGAATATCGGGTCTGGGTGGATCAACCTGTCACAAAGGAATTCTTGAAAGGAATGGCAAAAGGCGGGATTCCCATAGACCGGCAGTTTACCAGACCCTGTAGGATCAAACAGACAGGGGAAAATCATTTTTCGATCACCCTGACTCAGGGACTGAACCGCCAGATTCGAAGAATGTGTGAGTATTTTGGATACCGGGTAACCAGGCTTGTCAGGGTTCGGGTTATGAACATTTCCTTAGGTGATTTGAAGGCAGGAGAGTACCGCAAAGTTACGAGGGAAGAGCAGGAAGAACTGTACCGTCTTCTTAGCGGACAGGAAAAAAGAGCAGATAAAAGGCAGGAGAACGCATGGAATACAAAAAACAGAGAATGAGAGAATTGATCGCAACACTTTCGGAGGCGTCCAAAGCGTATTACCAGGAAAACCGGGAAATCATCAGCAATTATGAATACGACAAGCTGTATGATGAGTTGGTGGCCCTGGAAAAGGAAACTGGGGTGGTTCTTTCCCAGAGTCCCACAGTCTCCGTGGGCTATGAGGCTTTGGACGAGCTCCCCAAAGAGCGCCATGAGACTCCCATGCTGTCCCTGGATAAAACAAAGAATGTAGAGGATCTGAAAGAATTCCTGGGTGGACAGAAAGCGTTGATGAGCTGGAAGTTAGATGGGCTGACCATTGTCCTGACCTATCAGGGAGGAGAGCTTGTGAAGGCAGTCACACGGGGCAACGGCGAGGTTGGCGAGGTGATTACGCCCAACGCCAGGATGTTTACCAATATCCCGGTACGGATCGCCTACCAGGAGGAGCTGATCCTCAGGGGAGAGGCAGTAATCTCCTACAGTGACTTTGAGAAGATCAACCAGGAGATCGAGGATGTGGATGCCAAGTATAAGAATCCCAGAAATCTCTGCAGTGGTTCGGTACGTCAGCTTAACAATGAGATCACGGCGAGGAGACGGGTACGGTTTTACGCGTTCTCTCTGGTGAAGGCAGACCATGTGGAATTCCAAAATTCCAGGGAAAAGCAGTTTGAATGGCTTCAAAGCCAGGGCTTTGAGGTAGTGGAGCATCATATGGTCACCCGAGAGACGGTGGAGGAGCAGGTGGCATACTTTGCGGAGAAGATTAAAACTTATGACCTCCCTTCGGATGGTCTTGTGCTTCTCTACGATGACATTGCCTACGGCGAGTCCCTTGGAAGGACGGCAAAGTTTCCCAGAGATTCCTACGCATTTAAGTGGGCGGATGAAATCAGGGAAACGCATCTTCTCCAAATAGAATGGAGCCCGTCGAGAACAGGGCTGATTAATCCTGTGGCGATTTTTGAGCCGGTGGAACTGGAGGGAACCACGGTCAGCCGGGCAAGTGTCCACAATTTAAGCATTATGAAAGGACTAAAGCTTGGCATCGGGGATGTGATCCGCGTGTATAAGGCGAATATGATCATTCCTCAGATCGAGGAGAACCTGACACAGAGCGGAAATGTTGAGATTCCGGCTGTCTGCCCGGTTTGTGGAGGAAAAACGCGCGTCAATGATGCCAACGGCATTGAAACGTTGGTCTGCACCAATCCGGACTGCCAGGCAAAGAAGATCAAATCCTTTACCCTTTTTGTGAGCCGTGATGCCATGAACATCGACGGTCTGTCGGAGGCTACCCTGGAAAAATTTATTGCAAAAGGCTATATCCGGGAGCTGGCGGATATCTTCCGGCTGAAGGATTATCAGGAGGAAATCCGGCAAATGGAGGGCTTCGGCGAGAAATCCTGCGAGAATCTTCTTTTGAGCATTGAGAAAGCGCGAAACACAACGCTTCCAAGGCTGCTCTACAGTCTGGGAATACCGGGGATCGGTGTTGCAAATGCCAAGATGCTCTGCAAAGCGTTCCAGTACGATCTGAATCGGATGCGGACTGCCGAAGCGGAGGAATATACGCAGGTGGATGGGATTGGCGAGGTGCTTGCCGGTGCCATTGTGGAATATTTTCATGATGAGACGAAGAAAAAAGAGCTTTCAGATCTCATGTCGGAGCTTACGCTCGAAAAAACAGAGCTTCCGCAGGAAAGGCCGGTTTTTGACGGAATGAATTTTGTGGTGACGGGAAGTGTCACCCGCTTTAAAAACAGAAATGAACTGAAGGCTTATATCGAAGAACGAGGGGGGAAGGTGACCGGGAGCGTCACATCGAAGACAGACTATCTGATCAACAACGATACGACGTCTGGTTCATCCAAAAATAAGAAGGCGAAGGAACTGAACGTTCCGATCCTTTCGGAGGAGGATTTTTTAAAGCTTGCGGATAGGGGTACAGATAAGATAGGAGAAGAGAATGAACGACGAAAAATTTCAGCTGAAGGAGAAAATTGAGAACAACGAAACAGTACAGAAAGGAAAACGAGGAATCTTACGTCTGCTTTTCAGCCGGACGGCGCTCTTGATCCTTCTTCTACTTTTGCAGATTGCTTTTATCGTTTCCGGTTATGTCTATCTGGCTGGCAAATGGTATTTTGTTGATGGAATCGTTACGCTGCTCAGCTTTATTCTGGTCGTATTTATTATGAACGGCAGGGATAACCCGGCGTTTAAGCTGGTTTGGATCATCGTGATTCTGGCTTTGCCGATCTTTGGAACACCCTTATACCTCTTTGTGGAGTTTCAGCTTGGAAGCAAGTGGACGAACAGCCGTCTCCAGAAAATGCACCAGTACAGTCAGAAATACTGGAGCCAGGATCAGGAGGTGCTGGCGAATCTCGAAAAAGAAGATCCAAAGATGGCACGGCTGGTCAACTATGTAAACCGATACGGCGGTTTTCCGGTTTATCAGAACACCGAGGTGACCTACTTTGCCAGCGGGGAAGAGAAATTTGAGCGGCTTCAGGAGGAGCTGAAAAAGGCGAAACATTTTATTTTTATGGAATATTTCATTGTGGCGAAAGGCTATATGTGGGATACGATCCTGGAAATCCTGAAAGCCAAGGTTAAGGAGGGGGTGGAGGTCCGCTTTATGTATGACGGAATGAATTCCCTTTCTACTCTGCCTTACAAGTATCCGGAACAGCTGGAGGCATACGGAATCCGCTGTCACGTTTTTGCACCAATCCGGCCGGCTCTGTCCACCCAGCAGAATAACCGGGATCACAGGAAGATTGTGGTTGTGGACGGAAGGGTGGCTTTCACAGGAGGAATCAATCTGGCGGATGAGTATATCAACCGGAAGGAGCGTTTCGGCCATTGGAAAGATACAGCGATCATGGTGGAAGGAGATGCAGTCAGAAGCTTTACCCTGATGTTTTTGGAAATGTGGAATGTACACAAAGACATCAGCAGAAAACCCATTCAGCCGTTTGACAAATACCTGGATGTGGCTCAGGAGAGAACCCCCACGGAGGAGGACGGCTTTGTGATTCCTTATGGGGACAGCCCGCTGGATCATGAGATCGTCGGTGAACAGGTGTATATAGATATTCTCTACACGGCTGAGAATTATGTACATATCATGACACCGTATCTGATTCTTGGAAATGAAATGATCTTAGCGTTGACCTATGCGGCAAAACGGGGAGTGGATGTGAAGATCATTATGCCCCACATCCCGGACAAATGGTATGCCTTTGTCCTGGCAAAAACCTATTATGATGAGCTGCTGGATGCGGGGGTGGAAATCTATGAATATATTCCGGGGTTCGTCCATGCCAAATCGTTTACTTCTGATGACGAAAAGGCTGTGGTCGGGACGATCAATCTGGATTTTAGAAGCCTGTATCTCCATTTTGAATGTGCAGCATTGTTTTACAAAAACAAAGAGGTGGCAAAGGTAGAAGATGATTTTCAGGCAACCCTGGGGAAATGTGTCAAGGTCACCAGAGAGGATTTCAGCAGCCAGCCGTTGTTTAACCGTTTGGCGGGACATGTCCTCCGCCTTTTAGCGCCGTTGATGTAGCTAGTCTTTGCCGGGGGTCGGAAGTTTGTCTTCAAATGGCGTACAAGTGTACCACGATTTTAATCTTTTCCACAAAGTTGCCCCATGCTATAATGTTTGCAGAGAACTTCAAAGAACGTTTATCTTTTAGAAATGGAGCAGGATAAAATGCCAATCAAAATACAGAGTGATCTCCCGGCAAAAGAAATCCTGGAAAGGGAAAATATCTTTGTCATGGATGAAAACAGGGCGGTGCACCAGGACATCCGTCCGATTCAGATCGTGATCCTGAATTTAATGCCCCTGAAAGAAGAGACAGAGCTCCAGCTGCTTCGCTCTTTGTCCAATACCCCGCTTCAGGTGGATGTGACTTTCCTGAGAGTGAAAAGCCACGAGTCCAAAAATACGTCCACCAGCCATCTGAACAAATTCTATGTGACCTTCGATGAGATCCGAAGCCATTTTTATGACGGGCTGATCATCACCGGAGCGCCTGTGGAGCAGATGGAATTTGAGGAGGTGGACTATTGGGAGGAGCTCACCGAAATCATGGACTGGTCCAAAACCAATGTGACCAGCACGCTGCATCTGTGCTGGGGAGCCCAGGCAGGTCTGTATTATCATTTCGGACTGCAGAAACGGATGCTGGACCACAAGATGTTCGGTCTCTTCTGGCATAAAGTAGCCAACCGCAAAATTCCCCTGGTGAGGGGCTTCGATGATGTATTCTTGGCGCCGCACTCCCGTCACACGGAGGTTCCGGCGGAGGACATCCATAACTGCAAAGAGCTGGTTGTCCTTGCAGAGTCGGAGGAAGCAGGAGTGTTTCTCTGTATGACCCACGACGGCCGCCAGATTTTTATCATGGGACATCCGGAATATGACCGGATCACCCTGGATGGGGAATATTGGCGCGACCGGAAGAAAGGGCTACCCATCGACATCCCAAAGAATTACTATCAGGATGACAATCCAGAGAACCGGCCGCTCTTGATGTGGCGTTCCCATGCCAATAACCTGTACACCAACTGGCTGAATTATTATGTATATCAGGTGACGCCCTACGATCTGGATGGGACGCCGTTTTAAACTTTGACAGAAAAAAGAAACGAAAAAAGGATGCTGTGCCTGGCATCCTTTTTTCGTTTCTGCAAATTTGGTTCCTGCCGCCGGCAGCAAGGTTATGACTCTGTAATGATCGTTCCGGTCTTGCCAGCGAGGGCATCCATGGCGTGCGCCAGATCCGTGATGACTGCCTTGCGCCCTGCCCCTTTCTTTGCCTCGATGAAATCCACGGCAGCCTGTACCTTTGGCAGCTTGGATGCCTTTGGAAATTCATTGTTGGCAATGTGCTGTTTCATTTCTTCCACCGTCACCTGATGGAGGGCAACTGCGTTTTCGCTTTCATAATTCAGCCAGAGATGTTCATCCTTGGTCAGGATCAGGAGGACATCTGCATTTACCTCCTGTGCCAGAAGACCGCTGGCATAGTCCTTTTCAATGATGGCGCTGGCGCCTTTCAGGTCAGCTCCCTGTGCGAGAACCGGGATTCCGCCGCCGCCTGCAGCGATTACGATCTGGTCAGCATCCAGGAGCGCCTGGATGGCAGCGATCTCCACAATGGTTTTGGGCTTGGGTGCAGCCACAATACGGCGGAAACCTTTGCCGGGCTCTTCGATGCAGTAATTTCCTTTCCGCTCCTCCAGATCAGCCTCCTCTGCGTTCATATACCTCCCGATGACTTTTACAGGATGGTCGAAGGCTTCATCGTAAGGATCCACCGTCACCTGGGTCAGGATCGTGCTGACTGTTTTATAGATTCCACGCTTCAGCAATGCGGAATGAATGCTGTTCTGCAGATCGTATCCGATATATCCCTGGCTCATAGCAGAGCAGACGGACATGGGAGCTTCTGTGTAGTGGGGATGCTTCTTTCCAAATTCATTCATGGCAGTATGGATCATCCCAACCTGAGGAGCGTTGCTGTGGCAGATGGCTACCTGAAAGCCTTCCTCCACAATGTCAGCCAGGACCTCGGAAGATTTCTTGACTGCGATCTTCTGCTCAGGCAACGTAGTGCCCAATGCTTTGTGGCCCAAAGCCACGACGATTCTTTTCTTCATAATTTTATCCCTCTCTATCTGTTTTGGATTCCCGCAGGTCATGAGCCGGCGGGGACTGCCTATATATTGGGCTTCTGTTGATTTCCAGCAATGGAAATTGTATGGTATCAGTATACAGGAATCCCATTCACGACGCAAGGAAAAAGTTCATCGAGGCAAAATTATTTGAATATTCATAAGTTTT
>DVFT01000201.1 GCA_018713105.1 Candidatus Limivivens merdigallinarum
AAGTAGTAAGTAGTAAGTAGTAAGGGAGGATGTCTATGAGAGATTTATCGATTTCACAGGAATACTATCTTTGCGCAGTCAACGAGAAGGGATCCATTTCTTCTTTTGCGGCGGAAAAGCTGGTCTGCCTGGTGGCAAGCGCTTTGCTGGATATGAAGCTTGCAGACTGCATCGAGATTGAGAATAAGCGGGTGCAGGTCATTGGGGATCTGCCGGAGGAGCTGTCCTTTTTGGATTCCCTGTACGACTTTATCCATGTGGGAAAGCCGGTCAAGGTGGAGAAAATCCTGGAGGAATATACCTACTCCATGACGGACAAGCGTCTGAAAAGGCTGATGGCAGATCTTGGAAGGAGCATGGAGGAGGATGGCATCACAAAAGAAGTGGTCAGCGGCCTGTTTGGTGGGAAAAGCAGCTATGTTCCTAATCAGGAAGCCGTGGAATTGGTGATCGACAAGGTGAGGGCTGAGATGCTGGAGGAGGGAACCGTCACAGAGGAGGTAGCTGCCCTGATCGTTCTTCTGGATATCAGCAAATCCATGAAATATTATTTTTCCAAGTATGAACAGAAAAAGATCAAAGAGAAGCTGGAACGCCTGCTCCATGACCCCAGCGGGAAAATGGTGAAAGGGATGGTGGATTATATCCAAACTATGATGACGATGTCTGCTATATTGCTGACGGTATACAACTAATAAGGAGGCGAAGAGGAAGTGTCTAGGCAGAGAAATATAGAGGCGATCCTGGCATCGGAGTATGTCACCATCGGGGAGCTGGTAAGGCTGACGGACACCCGCTACAGCACCTTGAAATACTACACGGAAGAGGCGATGCTTCCCTTTGAGCAGGGAGAGGCGAACCTCACCCGCCGTTACAGGCGAGAGGAAAGCGTCCGGCGCATTGAAAAGATCAAGGCTCTGAAGGAGGAAGGGAAGAGTATCCCGGAGATCAAGAGCCTGTTAGGGATTCCTGTCGACAGAAAGTGAAAAGGAGAGTAAGATGACAAAAGCGATGAGGGCGATCCTGAATGCCCTGTCCTACGGAAATATCGAAGTGGAGGCATCCAGAAGGCTGGCGGATCTGAAAAAATTGGATCCCATGCGTATTTTTTTGAAAAAACTGGATACAGAGGTGTATAATGGAGAGTATAAGGTACCCATTCGCCTTTATTTCCCTACGGAAAAAAGGATGGAAGAGGAGAAGGAGCAGTCGGTGATCCTCTTTTTCCACGGAGGGGGTTGGACCACGGAGAGCGTGGAGAACTATGACCGGGTTTGTGCCCGCATGTCCCAGTCCACCGGTCAGCTGGTGGCGTCAGTGGAGTACCGCCTGGCACCGGAGCATCGTTTCCCGGTAGGGCTTTTGGACTGTTATGCGGCGGCAAGCGCCCTGTATGCAGGCAGGCTGCTTCCGGAGATTCCGCCGGAACGGATCACGGTGATGGGAGACAGCGCCGGGGGAAACCTGGCGGCAGCCGTGTGCCTTCTGGGGAGAGACCGAGGAGAATTTTTCCCCAAAAAGCAGGTGCTGATCTATCCGGCTGTCAATAATTGCTATACAGAAGAATCTCCCTATCCGTCCGTCCGTGAGAATGGGCAGGGATATCTTCTGACCAGCGTGAAGATGGAGGATTACCTGAAGTTGTATGAGAGAAACAGCGAGGACAGGCAGAATCCCTATTTTGCCCCCATGTTGGCAAAGGACTTTACGAAGCTTCCCGATACTCTGATCTTGACTGCGGAGTTTGACCCCTTAAGGGATGAAGGGGAGGCGTTTGGAAGAAAGCTTCGGGAAGCAGGCAGCCGGGTGGAGGTACACCGGATCAAGGGAGCTCTCCACGGATATTTTGCGCTGGGAATCGCACATCTCCATGTGCAGGAAAGCTTTCAATATATCAATGGATTTTTGAAAGAGTTGGCTTGATCAAGGAGGCATGTCCCATGAGAGAGACGAAACAGTCAAAGTGGCGGAAGCTGGACAATGCTGCCCAGGCGTTTCCAGCTGCCACCGGGAAGAAGGATACCCGGGTGTTTCGGTTTTATTGTCAATTGAAGGAAAAGGTCAGGGAGGAGAAGCTTCAGCGGGCTGCAGAGCTGACCATCGAGAAGTATCCTCTGTACCGCTCTGTGCTCCGAAAAGGCGTGTTCTGGTTTTATATGGAGCAGCGGGCTCTTCCGGTGACGGTGAAAAAGGAGGAACGTCCGCCCTGCAGCAAGCTCTATGTCCCTGACCAGAAAAGCCTGCTGTTTGAGGTATCCTACCACCAGAATCGGATTAATTTTGAAGTATTCCACGGACTGACAGATGGGACGGGCGCTATGCTGTTCCTGAAGGATCTTGTGAGAAACTATCTGAAGCTTTGTTATCCCAAGGAACAGTTTCCAAAGATCATGGAAGAGGAGGCAACTTTAAGCGACCTGGAGGAGGACAGCTTTTCCCAGTATTATTCCAGGAAGAAGCAGCGTAACCGGGAAAAGGCACGGCCTGCCGTACAGCTTCGGGGAGCGTCGAGGGAGCAGTGGGAGATGTCTATTGATGAGCTGCTGCTCTCTGTGAAGGAAATACACGGGAAGGCGAGGGAATACGGCGTATCCATCACGGTGTATCTGGCGGCGGTTCTCCTGTATGCGATTTATGAGGAGGTTCCGAAGAGCCGGATCCGGAAACCGATCACACTGATGATCCCTGTGAACCTGCGGAATTATTTTCCATCCAGCTCTATGACGAACTTTTTCGGCTGGATCGAGGCCGGATACCTTTTTGAGCCGGAGACAGAGCTTACGGACGTGATCGCCCATCTGAAAACGGTATTTCATAAAGAATTGGTGAAGGAAAATCTGTCAGAGAAGATGAGCGAGCTGGTACGTCTGGAGAAAAATCCGCTGCTTCGTGCGGTTCCTCTGGAGATCAAGAATCTGTTTTTGATGGCGGGCACCACGCTGGGCGGAAGAAGCATTACGGCAATCTATTCCAACATCGGGAGGATTGAGATGCCGCCGGAGTATGACCGCTTGATTGACCGGTTCGGGTTCTTTACCAGCACGGATAAGCTGCAGCTTTGCTCCTGCTCCTACGGAGATACCATGTCGCTGGCTTTTACCTCCAAGCTTTTGGGAGAAAATATCCAGCGTAACTTTGCCCGGATTCTTCGCCAGGAGGGGATTCAGGTTCAGGAGGTGGACAATGAATTTCCAGGCTATCAGGAAAAGACGGGAGTGGGCAGCAGGCTTGGAATGAAGATTTTTTCCTTCGTCTGCTGCGCGGCGGCAGTGGTTTCCTGGATGCTGAATTTTCTTTTGAATCCGCGATTTTTGTGGGCAGGATTTTCCACGGCGGGAATCTTCTGCGTATGGCTTTTGGTCATGGTAGGCTATCGGAAACGGAGGAATCCTTTGAAAAACGGGATGTGGCAGCTATTGATCGTGTCCATTGCCGCTGTTTTGTGGGATTTCTCTACAGGGTGGAATGGCTGGGCGGTGGATTTTGTCCTTCCTCTGGCTTCCATGGCGACCTTGATCTCCATGTTTGTGATTTCCAGGGTGCGAAGGATGGAACAGGTGGAATATCTGTTCTATCTGGTTCAGGCGGCGGCTTTTGGCTGTATACCGGGGATTTTGTTTTTTGCCGGGGCAGTGAGTATCCATTATCCTTCGGTGATCTGCGCTGGGATTAGCCTGATGTTTCTTCTGGGAGTGGGGATTTTCAAGGGAAAGGAACTGCTCCAGGAGGTAAAGAAGAAATTCCGGGTGTGACTTGGAAACAGAGAAACGGGAAGCTTCAGGGAGGTGATGTTTACGATGCATAAGAGAATCCGACCGGCTGACGAGGAGATGGGAGGAATCTGGTATACGTTGGGATTCGTAGTCCTGTGGTACAGCGGACTATTGTCCGCCGTCCGGCTCAGGGGAGTTTCCATGGAACTCAGTATTTTCCTGATCGCGGGGCTGCTGCCCCTTGTCATGGCGGTGCAGAGTATCCGAAAGGCGTTGTTTTACCGCAGAAAGCGGAAGGAAGCGATCCAGTACGGCAATGCAAGCCGGGGGAAAATCGTGGGGGTCATGCGTCAGACGGTTCCCTATGAGACTTCCCGCCACGGTACCAGATACCGGAAGTATTATTATCTGAATGTGGAAGTCTACGATACGTTGACCGGGCAGGGCAGGGAGATCCGAAGCCAGGGATATACGAAACCCATCCACCGCTATCTGCGGACACCCAACGTAACGGTCTATATAGATCAGAGCGGCTGGAATTATTATCTGGAGGATTTTGAGTGGAAGACGAGCCGAAAGGAGCCGGATATCCTGCCATTCCGGGAGGAATTTGACGAATCGGGAGGGCTTTCCATCCTCATTAAGGTCATTTTTGCTTTTTTGTTGGTTATGATGCTTTTGAATGTGTTCTTTTCCCAGGGAAGGTAGAGGAGTTCACAAAACTGAAGGTTCAGGGACAGAAGCGGTATTGTGGAACCGTTGGAGGATGCTGATGGTGTCCTCTTTTTAAGTGATATGCAGGTTGGGTTGCTTAACTCTGGAGGGGGATCTGCATAAAATAGGGAAAGGTTGGAAT
>DVFT01000202.1 GCA_018713105.1 Candidatus Limivivens merdigallinarum
GGGAAATGTGTTCAAACTATGTTCACTCACTAAAGAAAATATTAATTCCCATAAAGAAAAGCTTATCAAATGGGAAAAATAAAAAAGCCCTTTTCAAATAATTGGTAGTTGTATATAATGATGGTGGGCTAAGAGAAATTTTGCCTGTGACAGAAAAGACGAAGGTCATAATATAGAGCTTTCGGGTAACAATAAGAAAGCAAGATGGTTGACTTACGGCGGCAAAGGGAAAAATGTTTGGCTTTTGCCGTGTGCAGGAAAGGAGCAAAGAATGACTTCAACAGATATCGGGATCGATTTAGGAACGGCCAGTATCCTCGTATATGTGCGGGGAAAGGGCGTAGTATTGAAGGAGCCTTCTGTTGTGGCTTTTGATAAAGATGCAAATCGTGTCAAGGCAATCGGGGAGGAGGCACGGATGATGCTGGGGCGTACGCCCGGAAATGTCGTGGCGATCCGGCCTTTGCGGAAGGGCGTGATCTCTGACTATACCATCACGGAGCAGATGCTGAAATATTTTATCCAAAAGGCGACCGGAAGGATGTCGTTCCGGAAACCGAGGATCAGCATCTGCGTGCCGAGCAGTGTGACGGAGGTGGAGAAGAAAGCGGTGGAAGACGCCACCTACCAGGCAGGAGCCAGGGAGGTAACGCTCATAGAGGAACCGATTGCCGCTGCCATCGGGGCAGGAATCGATATTTCAAGACCATGCGGGAATATGATCGTGGACATTGGGGGAGGTACCTGTGATGTGGCGGTCATTTCTCTGGATGGAATTGTGGTCAGCACCTCGATCAAAGTGGCAGGAGATGATTTCGATGAGGCGATTGTCCGTTATGTGAGAAAGAAGCATAACCTTCTGATCGGTGAGCGGACTGCAGAGGATATCAAGATCAATATCGGGACAGCCATTGAGCGTCCGGAACAGCGGGCGATGGAGGTCAGGGGAAGGGATCTGGTGACCGGGCTTCCCAAGACTGTGAGGGTCACCTCCGAGGAGACCAGGGATGCCCTGAAGGAAGCGGTCTCCCAGATTGTGGAGGCGGTGCACAGCGTCCTTGAGAGAACCCCGCCGGAGCTGGCTTCTGATGTGGTGGACCGAGGAATCGTCCTCACCGGAGGAGGAGCACTGCTGAACGGCTTGGAGGAGCTGATCGAGGCGCGTACCGGGATCAATACGATCACGGCGGAGGATCCCATGACAGCGGTTGCCATCGGGACGGGGCGTTTTGTGGAGCTCACTTCTCAGCGTGGGAAGCTGGACCGTACGTAAGGAACAGGATCCTTCGGGGCATTTTGCCCAATAAGGAATAGAAAAGAGACAAAATATGGAGAGATTGGAAGGATATGTAGACCATATCATATACAGAAATCAGGATAACGGATATACAGTTATGAATGTGGTGTCTGACGGCGAGGAGATTACCTGTGTGGGAACCCTCCACTACATTGGGGAAGGAGAATTGTTTGAGGCGAGCGGTCATTACACGGAGCATGTCACCTATGGGCGTCAGTTCCAGATCGAAGGGCTGAAGCTTAAGGAACCTGAGGATGTACTGGCGATCGAGCGATATTTAGGCTCCGGCGCTATCAAGGGAATCGGTGTTTCCCTGGCAGCCCGGATCGTGAGGAAATTCAAAGAGGACACCTTCCGCATTATGGAAGAAGAGCCGGAACGGCTGGCTGAAGTCAAAGGGATCAGCGAGCGGAAGGCAAGGGAGATCTCGGAACAGATGGAGGAGAAGAAAGATCTTCGAAAAGCCATGATCTTTCTCCAGCAATATGGGATTTCCACCGCCCTCGGTGTCAAAATTTACAGCCAGTATGGTCAGAATATCTATCAGATCATTAAGGAAAATCCCTACCAGATGGCAGATGACATCAGCGGGATCGGTTTTCGGATCGCGGATGAGATCGCTTCCCGGGTGGGGATCCACACAGATTCCGATTATCGGATCCGATGCGGAATCCTCTATTGTCTCCAGCAGGCGATGCAGGAAGGCCATGTCTATCTGCCAAAGGAGATCCTGATCAGACGCGCCGTGGAGCTCTTGGAAGTCAGCCCGGAGGCGGTGGACAAACATATCCTGGATTTGGCGGTGGACCGAAAGCTGATCGCCAAGGAGCAGGAGGAGCAAGTGAAGGTCTATGGCGCCCAGGCATACTATCTGGAGCTGAATACAGCCAGAATGCTCCATGACCTGAATATTTCCTGTGAGATATCCAAAGAAGCCGTCTTACATAGAGTGGAGCAGATTGAAAAAAATACAGAGACCAGCCTGGATGAAATGCAGAAAGAGGCGGTGGTGAAGGCAGCTGAGACAGGGTTGATGGTCTTGACCGGAGGACCTGGTACCGGAAAAACCACCACGATCAACACGATGATTGCCTACTTTGAGTCCGAAGGGCTGGAGGTGGAGCTGGCAGCGCCTACAGGGAGAGCTGCCAAGCGGATGACGGAAGCGACCGGAAAGGAAGCCCGCACCATCCACCGGCTTTTGGAAATCGCTCCGGGAGCGGAAGCCAGAGAGGGCAAAGGAACCTTTGGAAGAAATCAGGAAAATCCCCTGGAGACAGACGTGGTCATTATCGACGAGATGTCCATGGTGGATATCTATCTGATGCATTCCCTGCTTTTGGCGATCGTGCCCGGAACCAGGCTGATCCTGGTGGGGGATGTCAATCAGCTCCCTTCTGTGGGACCGGGCAGTGTCCTGAAGGATATCATCGAATCGGAACGGTTCCAGGTGGTGCGTCTTACCAAGATTTTCCGGCAGGCAACAGAGAGCGATATCGTGATGAACGCGCACAAGATCAACCGCGGAGAGCACATGGTGCTGGATAATAAGAGCAGGGATTTTTTCTTTCTGAAGAGAGAGGATGCAAACGTCATCATCAGCGTGGTGCTGACCCTCATCCAGAAGAAGCTTCCCAAATACGTAGGGGCTTCCTGGGAAGAGATCCAGGTGCTCACTCCCATGAGAAAGGGGCTTGTGGGAGTGGAACGCCTGAACACCATCCTGCAGCATTACCTGAATCCCCCGGATCCATCCAAGCAGGAGAAGGAGCATGGCTCCGTAAAATTCCGGGAAGGCGATAAGGTGATGCAGATCAAGAACAATTATCAGATCGAGTGGGAGGTTCGCGGACGATATGGAATCCCTGTGGATAAAGGGCAGGGAATTTTCAATGGAGATATGGGCATCATCCGGGAAATCAACAATTTTGCCCAGCAGCTGACCGTGGAATTCGACGACCACCGGTTTGTGGAATATCCGTTCACTTTGTTGGATGAGCTGGAACTGGCCTATGCTGTGACGGTACACAAGGCACAGGGAAGCGAATATCCGGCTGTGGTGATCCCGCTGCTGCCTGGACCGCAGATGCTGATGAACCGGAACCTTCTCTATACCGCAGTCACCAGGGCAAAAAGCTGTGTGACGCTGGTAGGACGCGAGGATGTCTTTAACCAGATGATCGACAACACCTTTGAACAGAAACGCTACACCACGCTGAAAGAAAGGATCAGGGAATTTTAAGCGGAAGGAGCGTGTATGCAGAGAAAAAGAAGTATCTGGGATCTTTTGTTTCCGCCCAGATGCCCTTTGTGCGGAAGCATCCTGAAAAGCGGGGAAGAATACGTGTGCAGAGCCTGCGAAAAAGAGGTAAAGCCCGTGCAGCATCCCTACTGTATGAAATGCGGAAAGCCGATCCGCCGGGCAGAAGAAGAGTACTGCATGGACTGCCAAAGGGTTCAGCACAGCTTTGACCTCGGTCGGGGAACCTTTCCCTATCGGGGAAAGATCCAGAAAAGCATATTAAATATGAAGCTTCACAACAAGCGGGAGTACAGCGAATTCTTCGCCTGGGCGATGTGCCGGAGATGGGGCAGGACCATTCTGGACTGGAAGGTGGATCTTGTCGTTCCGGTTCCCATGTACGGAAAGAAAAAGCGATACCGGGGTTTTAACCAGTCGGAGCTTCTGGCAGACAGGATTGGCAGAGCCTTAGGGATTCCAGTGGAGAAACATGCCGTCCTGAAGTGGAAGGAGACCGAAGACCAGAAGGAACTTGACCGGAACGAACGCCGCAGAAACCTGAAAAAAGCCTTCAAAGCAGGCAAGGCAGAGGTGAGGGGAAAACGGATCCTGCTGGTGGACGATGTCTACACAACAGGTGGGACTGCGGATGCCATAGCGGGTGTCCTGAAGGAAGCGGGAGCCGGCAAAGTGTACGTCCTGACAGCCTGTATTGGCTCGGAAAAAGATGAATAGGAAACTTTTCAGAGGTTGAAATCTATGGTATAATGATTGCACGAAGTGCAATCCAGACTGAATAAGGGTGAAAGAGGGGAGCATTTTATGGTCAGGGAACAACGGGTCCGTCTGATGGCAAGGATGGCGATTTATGAAAAAAGGCATAGAGAATCCATCAAGAATGCGAGGCAATGGTTCCGCGGCGATTATGTGGGAAGCAGAATGCTGAAAAACCTGTTTCTGGTAACGTTTGCCTACCTGATCGGTTTTGCTTTCTATGTGGCGCTTACGTTTGACCAGGTGATGGAGAAACTGGGTACCATGGACATCCAGGGGCTGGTCACTGGCACGGTGGTATGCTATGTAGCTGTGGCGGCGGTGTATTTGGTCTGCACCTACCTGGTCTACAGCTTTCGTTATTATCGGTTTGAAAAGGAAATCCTGATTTACCGCCATATGGCGGAAAGGCTGGAAGAAGAGTACCAGTCGGAGGAAGCAGAGCTGAAGGATGAGAGAAGGCGCAGGGCGCATAACAGGAGAAGGTAGGATGCTATTAGAGTTAAGGGACACATTGAAAGAAATTTATATGAAATACGATACCTGGCTGGATGCAATCGGAAAATTCGTCCTTGCCTTTCTGAGCTTCCAGATCGTCAACATGCAGCTGGGACAGATGCAGATGCTGAATAATCTGCTGTTGGTGATGGTGCTGTCCCTCGCTTGTTCCTTCCTGCCGCTGAATACGGTCATCCTTGTCATGGCAGGAATAGCACTGGTACACAGCTATGCGATCGGTATCCCGGCATTGGCGGTGGCAGCGGGAGTCCTTATGATGGTGCTGCTTTTGTATTTTGGGGTGGCGCCGGAGCAGGCACTTGCCTTTTTGCTGACTCCTGTGGCTCTGGAATTCCAGTCTATGCTGGCAATTCCACTGATTTTCGGACTGCTGTGCGGGCCGAAGGCGGGAGTCGGAATCCTGTTTGGAAATATCAGTTTCTTTACCCTGGAGGAGATTGGAAGCTATGCGCTGACAAACCAGGCGGATCAGAGCGGTCTGTCTGAGGGAGAGCTTTTGCTGAAAGGAATCCAGGATCTTTTAAGAGGAATTCTTGGGAACAGCGAGATGATCCTCAGCGCAATCGTGATGATCGCGGTTCTTTTCATCGTCTACGCGGTGAGAAGGCTTGCCATCAAATATGCCTGGCAGATGGCGATCGGGATCGGAACGGTGATCTACCTGATCCTGGAGATTTTTGGAAAGATGACCTTCCAGGTGGGATTTTCTTATCTGCCGCTGCTGTTTGGCACCGTGGTATCTGTGCTGCTTGCAGTAGTCCTGCAGGGTCTTTGCTTTCAGCTGGACTACCGGAGAGTGGAGAGCCTTCAGTTTGAAGACGACGATTATTACTATTATGTAAAGGCGGTGCCAAAAAGGAAACGTGAAAGGACTGTGGAAGAATGGAAACGTTGAAAAGTTTTTGGGAATTGCATTTTTCCTGGCTGAATCTGCCCAGGTTCAGCATACAGATTACAGATATTGTAGAAATCGTGATCCTTTCCATCGTCATCTACCACCTTCTGATCTGGATTCGCCGGACCAGGACGTGGGTACTGCTGAAGGGCATTTTGTTCCTGACATTCTTCATTGCCCTGGCGTACCTGTTTGAGATGGATACAATCACATTCCTGATTGGAAAAGGGATCGATGTGGCGATGATCGCAGCAGTGGTTGTATTTCAGCCAGAGCTTCGCCGTGCTTTGGAGCAGCTTGGCGAAAAGAAGATCATGACAGCGATCATGTCCTTCGACAGTATGCGGGATGTGCAGGAAAGATTTAGTGATAAAACGATCGATGAGCTGGTCAAGGGAACGATGGCTATGGCACGGGTAAAGACCGGAGCGCTCATAGTGATGGAGAAGAATACACCGCTGACGGAGTACGAGCGTACCGGAATTACTGTGGATGCTATCGTAAGCAGCCAGCTTCTTATTAATATTTTTGAACACAATACTCCGCTGCATGACGGAGCAGTTATTGTCCGGGGAAACCGTGTGGTTTCCGCTACCTGTTATCTGCCGCTGTCAGATAATATGGAGCTCAGCAAAGAGCTTGGAACCAGGCACCGTGCGGGCGTCGGGATCAGTGAGGTGACGGATTCCATGACGATTATTGTTTCCGAAGAAACCGGGAAGGTGTCCATTGCACAGAACGGAACCTTGATGCGGGGAGTGACGGAAGCGGAACTCCGCGAGCAGCTGGTGCGTCTGCAGGACAAATCGATAGATAACCAAAAATTCAGATTGTGGAAAGGAAAAGGGAAGGCATGAAAAAGCTTTTTATCAACAACCTTGCATTGAAGCTGGTCTCCCTGCTGGCAGCTTTCCTGATCTGGCTGGTGGTGACCAATGTGGATGATCCGGAAAAGACGACCGCATTTGTAATCGCGCAGGATCGGATCACACTTCTGAATATGGAGGAGCTGCAGCAGAAGGCAAGCGAGCAGAATCAGATTTATCGGATAGACGATACGAAGAACAGTACGAACCGGGTGATCGTCTATGTGACGGCGAGAAACTCGGTACTTGAGGATTTAAGCGCTGATGACATCATGGTACAAGCAGATATGGAAGATATCACTCTGATGTCCGCCGTTCCGTATACGGTGAGTATTGACGGGGTGAGAAGCGAGGATATCCGCTGCGAACCCAGTTCCATGTCCCTGACGCTGGAGGACATTAAGGACACCACCTTTGCGGTTTCTACAGAGTCTACAGGCAAGCCTCAGGATGGATATGAGCTTGGGAGCATTACCTTGGAGAACACCAGTATTAATATTGCAGGTCCCTACTCTATTGTAAATATCATTGACAAGGTTTCTCTGATCGTGGACATCAATAATCTGAATCAGGAGACCCAGACTGTGGTGGGAGAGCTTCAGATCAAGGATAAGAACGGGTCTACCTTTACCAGCGCCCAGATGGATAATATTACCATTAAAAGTGCATCGGGAGAGCTGATCGAGGATGGGCAGATGTACGCAGAGGTCACGCTCTGGAAGATTCAGGAGAACGTAAGGCTTCAGATCAATCCGGTGGGAGAACCGGGAGATGGATATCAGATCACTTCGGTCACCACGACGCCGGATACGGTTAATATTGCGGCAACGGAAGGAATGCTGGAGCAGCTGAACGGGGTACTGCCCATTGATGGAGTGGTGGATGTAACGGGAAAAACAGAGAGCTTTGAGACAACCATCGACCTGTCAGAGTATCTTTTGGAGAATTACAGCAAAGATATCAAGCTGGAAACGGATTCCGTGACGGCAGTGTCCGTCAGGGTACAGATTGAGAAAATGGGGAGCAAAACGGTCAATGTTCCGGTTTCAAGCTTCCAGACTGTGGGGGCGCCGGAGAATATGAAGCTGGTAATGACGCCGGCAGACCAGGTATCGATAGAGATAGAGAGCAATGATGGTTCCGAAGTTTCCCTGACAGCAGAGGATGTGAAGGTAACTCTGGATCTGAGCAATTATCAGACGGCAGGAAACTATGAAGTCCAGCTGGATGTGGAACTGCCGGAGGGATACAGCCTGGTATCCGATCCAACGATCAAGATCAATTTGAGTCCGATTGAAGAGACGGAGATTGATACAGAATCAGAAACTACAACGGAGGAGGGGTAAGCATGAGAAGCCAGAAAGTGGTGATCAAGAATCCGACCGGGCTGCATTTGCGACCGGCAGGAAATCTGTGCAAGGAGGCAATGCAGTTCAAATCACTGGTGACATTTACGTTTCGTGATGTCCATGCCAATGCCAAAAGTGTTTTGAGTGTTTTGAGCGCCTGTGTGCAGTGCGGCGACGAGATAGAAATTGTCTGCGAAGGGGAAGACGAAGATCTCGCCCTGGAGTCTATGGTGAAGGCGATCGAGAGCGGGCTTGGAGAATAATAGGTAAATGATTCAGTCAAACAAAACAGCTGTGAGAATTCCGTTCCTGAAAGGGAAAGCGGTTCTCACAGCCGTTTTGTTTTTGAAAAGAATGGAGCTGCTGCTTCAGGCAGTTCCTCTGCCTTTGCAGCAACTCCATGAAATTCGTTATTCTTAACGCTTACTGATACTGCGGATACTGGCTTGCATACTGCGGATCCGTCGGGTCAACAGTCATGCTGGCAGGGATCTTCTTGTAGGTCGGCTTGCCGAGAGGCCCGGGATCGCTGGAATCATAGACAGTGACCGGAGTGCCGATCGGGCAGTTCTGATAAATCCAATATGCATCTCCCATTCTCAGGCGGATACATCCTTCAGACGCCTGCTGTCCCAGCAGATTGTATTTGTAAGCCGGGAGACTCTGCCTGTTGGGCTCCGGTGATGGGATGGAGTGGAACAGGATACTCGATGTAATGTGGGAGCAGTAGAAGCCCCAGGTCGGCCCGTTCAGCTCATGCATCGGGAGCTTATCCAGGATGGTAAAGGTTCCAAGCGGTGTGGCGTTGTTGACGCCTGTGGAGCAGAGGAAGGCTTTCACAGGTTCTCCGCCCTGGTAGACAGTCAGTACGTTCTGCTGACGGTTTACCCGGATGCTGTAGCTTCCGCTCAGCTTGAAGCCTTTCAAAGTACCGTTGTTGTTGAAGGTATATCGTTCTCCGTCAATCCGAACGGTCTTGCCGGAGATCATTGCGCCTCCGTTGTCCGGATCCAGATAATATTTGTTGCCGTTGTAGGTAAACCAACCGGTCTTCATCTTTCCGTTGGAATCAAAATAATAAGATTTATTCTCTACATTTCTCCACCCGGTTACCATTCTGCCGGTAGTCAGGCTGAAGTAATAAGTACCGCGTTTCTGTTTCAGCCATCCTTTCTGCATGACGCCTCGGGTATTGAAATAATAGGTGTAATTTCCGATCGTGGTAAAGCCGCGGTCGCAGCGTCCGGCGCTGTTGGAATGGTATTTGTTCCCGCCTACCTTAAACCAGCCGGTGCGGATCCTTCCGGTTGAGCTGGCACGGTAATATCTCTTCTGGTATTTGATCCAAGAATTCTTGACCAAGGCGCCGGTGGAAGGGTCAAAGTAATATTTCTTGCCCTTGTAGGTCTGGAAACCGGTTCTCAGCCGCCCGCGGCTGGTGGCGTAGTAAGTATTGCCGTCGGTATCCTTGAACCAGCCCTTCTTCACCTTCATGTTATCATTGACGCGGTAGAGATATTTGCCTCGCGTGGCGGTCTTGCTCATGACACCGTTCTTGTCAAAGGTATAGGTGCGGAGCCCGATTTTCTTCTTGCCGTTGGCGAGGAGGCTGCCGTCTGACTGTACATAGTATTTGTTGCCGTTCAGGGTCTGGAGACCTCTGGAGAGACGAACTCCGTTTTTGTCGAATGCGTACAGCTTTCCGGTGGATTTCAGCCTGACGACCTTGCCCTTCACCAAATGGCCGTCATTGTCTGCCATATAATATTTTCCCGTATTGCTGTCTTTGCACAGAGTGGCGACGGCCAGAGCATAATTGCTCTTTTCTCCATAGCAGAAATAGGAATTACCGCCGATCTCTACGGGACCGCTCTGAAGCTGCACCAGATAACCGTCATTTCCAAAATAATATAGGAAATAATAGGTTTTCCCTTCATATACCGTGCTAATACTTTGGAAACCGACAGCTTTATTGCCGTTTTCCAGGATGTAATATTTCTTCCCATTCGAGTCATTGTGCCATCCGGCGCTTTCCTTTTGGGTTGCCTCTGCGGTGGAATTGGTTCCGGTGGCGCCGGCGGCTAGGGGGATGGCGAAGGTCAGTCCCATAGCCATGCAGAGGACAGGAAGCATTTTTCTGAATTTCATAAGATTCCCCTCTTTCATCCTTGCAGGGTTTCGGATGGAGCAATTGTCCGTTTGACCATCCTGACAGCCCCTGCAGTCACATTAGTTACTGAATTAGTTTCTTTTTTATCATTACTAATTTACTATAAATTTCCGCCAGATGCAATCAAATCTTAAACCCTTAAGAAAAATTAAGAAATGAATTGCTGGAAAGATTGACACAGGATGGAAACGTATCTATAATAAATAAAGATTAACAATCTATTACGAAAGGATTAATGAGGGGAAAGAAATGAAAAGATATTTCAATAGTTTCTTAATGATTCTGCTGTTTGCGCTTGTGTTTGCCATGCCGCAGACGAGAGCCGAGGCGGCTGGAGCGGAGGTTCAGTACCTTCTGCTGACACATACAGAGGGAGGACAGCAGGCAGCTGTGATATCTGTGGAAGGTGAGGGCAGGATTCAGTCTGCAAAGCTTTCCTATCATACAGGGGGCAGCGGGAGAACCCAGAAGGCAGACCTGATCCTGGATCATTATCTGGTTTTCTATCTGGAAGGAGAGATTTCGGAACAGAACCTTAAGAGCCTGAACCTCAGCGGTACAATCGGGAATCAGACCATTGATCTGAAAAGCTTTGCCAATGATTCCGGAAATACGGTGGTGGAATTGGATCCGGATCAGCGGAGTATGTCCAGAGGAACGGCGCTTTCCGAGGCACAGGAGCAGCAGGTAAATGCCGTGACAGCCGAGAGCAGCAGCGGGATCGGAACCGCCCTGGCAGAGGCGGAGAGCCTGGCAGGAACGGCGTCCTCTTCTCTGGGGAGAAGCAGGTCGAAGAATGGATCCATCGTCATTGTGCTGGATCCCGGGCATGGAGGCAGTGATCCGGGAGCAACCAGGACCTGGAGCGGAGTTTCCTATATTGAAAAAGATATTGCATTGAAAATTTCCCAGTATACCAAACAGGAGCTGGAGAAGTACCAGGGCGTGGAGGTATACCTGACCAGAGAGAGCGACGTTTATGTGGGGCTGGAGGATCGTGTGACCTTTGCGAAAAATAAGGGGGCTGCCGCCATCATCAGCCAGCACATCAATTCCACCAATGCCAACAGACAGACCTCCGTCAGCGGGGCGATGGTGTTTGTGGCAAACGGAAATTACAGACCGGATCTGAAGTCACAGAGTTGGGCGCTGGCACAGACGATCCTGGATGAGCTCGGCAAGCTCGGCATGGACGACAGAGGCTTGGTGGTAACCAATTCCCAGACCGGCAATACCTATCCGGACGGAAGCTTGGCAGATTACTATGCCATCGTCCGCCACAGCGTGCTGAAAGGACTGCCGGGGATGATTGTGGAGCATGGATTTGTGAATAATCCCAATGACTGCGTGAAATACTACGGCAGTGAAAGCGCACTTCAGAAGATCGGAGCGGCAGATGCGAAGGCCATTGCCGACTATTTCGGGCTTACCAAGGAGAAACCGGCATCCGGCTTCTATTCTGATGCCAACGGCAGCTATTATATCCTTGCCAATGGAAAACGGGCAACCGGATTTGTGGATATCAACAATAACCGATATTATTTTGACGCCAACGGCTATATGGCGGACGGGTGGCAGAAAATCGGCAAATTTACTTATTATTTTGAACATGGAGTCATGCAAAAAGGACTCCATAAGGAAGGCAAAAAGCTTTACTGGCTGAACCGCCGGGGGAGGCTTGAAGAGGGATGGTTTCAGGGATTCGACGGAAACCAGTATTATGCGGACAAAAACGGTGTCCTGAAGACCGGTTTCGTAGAACGGAAGGGCAAGACCTACTACTTTGACCCCGAGACTGGAGCTATGGCAAAAAAATGGAAGACCATTGGGCGCTACCGCTACTATTTCAAGTCGGCGACCGGCGAGATGCTTAAGAGTCAATGGAAATATATTGGAAAGTCCAAATACTATTTTGATAGCAAAGGACGCCGACGCACCGGTTTTAAGATGGTAAACGGAAAGAAATATTTCCTGGACAAAACTACGGGAGCTCTGGTGAGAAGCCGTTGGCTTCTGTACAAAAATAATTATTATTACGTCTCCTATCGAGGAGTCGTTTACAGCAACTGCACGGTGACGATCAATAAGCGGCGTTACAAATTTAATGCCGAAGGGATCTGTACCAACCGGAAATACCGGAGCGGTAAGAAAGTAGCAAAGAATGTCATTGTGGTGAAATGACAGTATGGCTTGCGTATCTTGAAAAAAGATGCTATGCTGGAAGAAATTTGTTTGTAGGAGAGTTTATCATGACGCAATTGTTTTTGGGCGCAGTTTCATCCATAGTACACCTGCTGTTTTTTCTGGCATTTGGGAGCTTGACACTTACAATTTTCCGAAGGAAGAAGGAATTTAACTTTTTTCTTGTGCCGGTGGTCGGTTTTTTCGTCTATTATGGCTGTTTTGAAATTCTGGCGTTCCCCATGACATTGCTGCTTGTGCCGCTGCATATCCTGACTATTGCATGGGGAATCATAAGCCTTGTAGTTTTGGCTGCGGCAGCGTTTTTCTGTGCTGGAATCTGGAGGAAGGCGGCCAAAGCGTTACTGAAGTCTGTCCGGGAGGATAAAGCTGCGGCAACAGGATTCCTGATCCTTGTGGCGGTGCAGCTGCTGTTCGCAGCGATCTATAACTTGAATTCGCCAGATGCTGCTTACTATGTGGGGAATATCAGTACCTCTGTTTATACGGATACCATGGGGAGATATAATCCCTATACCGGAAGAATGCTTTCCAATTTTAATGTGAGATATGTGACGGCTACGTATTATTTGGAACAGGCGGTATTTTGCCAGGCGCTGAAGGTGCATCCTATGGTTCAGGCAAAGACTGCGTTTCCAATGTTGATTCTTTTCCTCTGTAATCTTCTGTATTACCAGATTGGAAAGGAGTTGTTTTCGTCCAAGAGAAAGAAGGCAGTGGCATTTGCCTGCGGCGTACTTTTTTTCTGGATCATGACAGCCAATCCTGCTGTAGGGGCGTTCCTTTACTACAGGACTTTTGAGGGAAAGGCGATCCTTCACGGGCTTGCCCTTCCATGGCTGCTGCTGATTTTCCTGAAACTATACCGCAATGAACGGGATCGGTTCTGGTGGTTTCAGATTTTTGCGGTTTCCCTTGGCTCTGTGACGATCAGTACCTCCTCTATGACCCTGATTCCTGCCGCAGTGCTGGCGGGAACCGTTCCTCTGCTTTTTCTGCGGAAACGCTGGTCTCTGTGCGGACATTATGCGGCAAGTGTGATACCGGATATCCTGGTGCTGATCCTCTACGTGAGCGTCAATGCCGGATTCTTAAGGCTGTCAGCCAGGTAAACAAGACTGATCGAAAAAACGGTTAAAGAAAGGAAACAGCAGCGATGGAACATATCACGTTGGAAGAATATGGGCTGAGTTTTATATTCCGCTGCTTTGCGGAATATGAAGGAACCTGGATTTATGCGGTGCTGGGATTGCTGACAATCATAGGAATTCTGTTCTGCAGACAAAAAAAAGCACGCTACCTCTTTGTGTGGCAGCTTTTTGTGCTCCTGGCAACGGTCTACAATCCAATCCTGATGAATGTTTTGATCCAGAAAATGGATTTTGAGCTGGAATATTACCGCTTTTTTTGGATTCTGCCCATGCCGTTTTTGTTGTCTTACGGACTGATCTTCTGGAAGGACAGAATGCCGGCAAAATGGGCGAAAATCCTGCTGACTGCGGCGGTAATTGCAGCCGTGCTTGTGGTCAACCAGGATGCAATTTCAAGATTTGCTTCTTTTCCGTTGCCGCAGAATGTCTACAAGGTAGAAGATGACCTTCTTGCCATCGATACGATCATCCATGAAAACAGTAAGGACGAGGAACCGAGAGTGGCGCTGCCCCTGGAGTATAACCTTCAGGCGAGACAGTATGACCCCTCCTTAAGGCTCACGATCGAGAGAGACAAAATGCTGTTCTATTTGGGGCAGACCAGTGTGGGAAGCTTTTCCATGGAGAACAAACGGTATCGTTTTCAATCTTACATTATGGATGTGATCTACAGCGGCCAGAATATCAGTCCCAGGCGGCTCAAGAGGGCGCTTCGAAAAACGAGGACGGAGTTCCTGGTGGCTTATAAAGCCAACGCCGTGCATGATACTATTTTGGAGGCGGGCTGCATCCCTGTGGGAGAAACGGAAAATGCTGTCGTTTATATGACAAAATATGGACAGAATCGGAATGCATAAATTTCCATGGCCTTTTCTGTTGTTTTTCTGAAAAATATGTTGTAAGATAGAGCCGTGAGAAAAGAAAACGGCAAGCAAAAACAAACAGAGGTGAAGGAAATGGAAAAGAGAGAACAATATAAGCGACTGATCATGTTCTTAGCTTCTGCGGTCATTCTGCTTCTTTTGATGTCTGTCTATGCATACACCTGGTACCGTTACTATGAACCCCTTGTGGCAAAGAGTATAGACAGGAATTATGCCTTTTATAATAGAGGAAATTATGTGTTGATCGGACTGTACGGTCTGCTTCTGTACTTTTTCTTTAAAATGTACGGAGGTTTTAAGGTAGGGTATCTCCGCGTGTTTGACGTGCTCTATTCCCAGGTGCTGTCCGTACTCTGTGTCAATCTGATTACCTATCTTCAGCTCTGCCTTTTGGCACAGCTAAAGTTTGGTACGGAGCTGGGCGCGCTTTTTTTGATGACGGTCACGGATCTTCTGATCGTCCTCGTCTGGGTACTGTTTACCCGGTGGATCTATGCCAGAATCTACCCGCCGCGGCAGATGCTTCTGATCTATGGAAAGCATAATCCGGCAGATCTCATCCGGAAGATTTCCAGCAGGGATGACAAGTACAACATCTGCGAGAGGATCCACTTGAGCGCCGGGGAGGAGAAGATCAAGGAGAGGATCAGCCACTACAAAGCGATTATATTGGGAGATATTCCCTCCCATGAGAGGAACCTGTTCTTGAAATATTGCTTTGAACACAATATCCGTTGTTACAGTATTCCCAAGATTTCAGATATTATGATCATGAATGCAGACCAGATCCATCTGTTTGATACCAGCCTGCTGCTGTTCCGAAACAGGGGGCTGACGGCAGAACAGAGATTTCTGAAACGCGCCATGGACCTGGTTTTTTCCTTGATTGGTTTGGTGATCGCATCCCCTTTTATGCTGGTCATTGCGGCTCTGATTAAGGGGTACGACGGTGGACCTGTCTTTTACAGACAAGAGCGGCTGACCCAGGATGGAAAGATTTTTTATGTACTGAAATTCCGCAGTATGAGAGTAGATTCCGAGAAGAACGGAGCCAGGCTTGCCAGAAAAGACGACGATCGGATCACCCCTGTAGGAAGGGTGCTGAGGAATATTCATTTTGATGAACTTCCCCAGATCTTCAATATCCTGAAAGGGGAGATGTCTCTGGTAGGACCTCGCCCGGAGCGCCCGGAGATTGCGGAGGAATACAAGAAAGAGATTCCGGAATTCGACTACCGCCTGAAGGTTAAGGCAGGGCTGACTGGGTTTGCCCAGGTTTATGGGAAATACAATACAACTCCCTACGACAAGTTAAAGCTGGATCTCACATATATTGAACGCTATTCCTTCCTGCTGGATCTGAAACTTTTGTTTTTGACCTTCAAGATCCTGTTCCAGAAGGAAAATACGGAGGGTGTGGAGCAGTGGCAGACCACAGCCGCCACCAAAGAAAAGGATATTACGAAGGATGAAGAAAGATAAAGTATCGGTGATCATTCCGGCATATCACTGTGCTGGAACTATACGGAAGGCGATCGATTCTGCCCTGATGCAGGAAGTACCTCTGGAGGTACTGGTCATCGATGACTGCGGCGGAGAAGATATCGAGGGTATTGTAAAGGAGTACGGGGCAGAGCCCCGGCTCTTTTACGTGAAAAACGAAAAAAATCTAGGAGCAGCTGCTACGAGAAACAAAGCGGCCAGGCTTGCCACCGGGAATTACCTGGCGTATCTGGATGCGGACGACTGGTGGGAGAAAGGGAAGCTTCAGAAGCAGCTTTTAAAACTCCAGGAAACCGGGGACGTGCTGTGCTGTACCGCGCGGGAACTGGCGACGCCAGAGGGGAACCTTACGGGAAAAGTGATCCCCGTGCATGAGCGGCTTACCTACCGGGAGCTCTTAAAGCACAATCAAATCAATTGTTCTTCGGTGCTGATCCGGCGGGAAGCGGCGCTCAAGTTCCCGATGGAGCACGAGGACAGCCACGAGGATTATATCACCTGGCTCCGGGTCTTAAAGGAATATGGAACTGCGTCAGGGATCAATGAGCCACTGCTGAAATACCGCTTGAGCAGCCAGGGGAAATCCGGCAGCAAGCTCCATTCGGCGGCTATGACCTTTAAGGTCTACCGTTATATGGGATTTGGAATGGGAAGATCGGTGTTATGCTTTCTAAGCTATGCGGCACATGGGATTTGGAAATATTTGGCTTAGGGCTTTCGAAAGAGAAAGCCAGGAGAGAGGTTCTATGGAAGGAAAAAGGGAAAAAGGAGAAGAAGTGATGAACGGAAAAGGAACAGCGAAAGTGTCGGTGATTGTGCCGGTTTATAATGCAGAGCGTTACCTAAAGCAGTGCGTGGAGAGCATCCTGGCCCAGACGCTGAAAAACGTGGAGATCATTTTTGTGGACGACGGGTCTACGGACGGTTCTTTGGAAATCCTGAAAGACTATCAGGCGAAGGATTACCGGGTTCGGGTGATCTCTCAGGAAAATACCGGAGGCGGGGCAGCGAGAAACAGAGGGATGAAGGAAGCCAGCGGAGAATATCTATGCTTCTTGGATGCGGATGATTATTTTGAACCGGCCATGCTGGAGCGGATGTCATCAAAGATGGATGCGACCGGAAGCGATATCTGTGTTGCAAAAGTACGCTGCTGGCATGAGGATCTGGGATTCTATACCGACGAGTACGCTGCCATGCGGGAGGAATATCTGCCTGAAAAGGACGTTTTTTCCTGGGAAGACATGAAAGGGACGATCTTCAACACCTTCCACAACTGGCCCTGGAACAAACTGTTCCGCAGAAGCTTTGTGGAGCGGAAAGGTCTTGCCTTCCAAGAGATCAAACGTACCAATGATCTGTTGTTCACCTGTTCTGCCCTGGTACTGGCAGAGCGCATTACCACTCTGAAAGAGGTGATGGTGAACTACCGGGTGGGAATCACCGGGAACTGCCAGACCACCAATACGGCAGCGCCGCTGGATTTTTATCAGGCATTCCAGGAGCTTCGGAAGTTCCTTCAGGAGCAGGGAATCTATGAAGAGGTGGAGCGGAGCTTTCTGAACCATGCCCTGGACGGATGCATGGCGAACCTCAATTCCCAGGAAAACAGCCCCGCCCACGAAACGCTCTTCCACCAGCTTCGGGGAAGCCTCATGAAGGAACTGGGGATCACGGATCAGCCGGCGGACTATTTCTATCCCTTCAACCAACTGATGTATGAGAATTATCGGCTGATGATGGAAAAAGATTATATCACTTTCCTGCGGAAACGAATCCAGGACATGAAGGACGAAAGGGACCGGTGCCTGATCGGAGACTACAAAGACAAGATGTATCTGGCAGACCGGGTGGAAGAGGAGAAACGGCGCTGCAAGGATACGGAAGACTGGTGGAGAAAGGAATGCGACCGGGTATGCAAGGAAATCGAGAAGGTTTATAAGGATTCCTTCTCCTATAAGACAGGCCATGCCGTCACCAGCCCGCTGCGCGCCTGTGCCAGGTTGGTGAAGAAGACGAAACTTTGAAAAAGTCAAAAGAGCCGTATGCCCTATTAACAGCTTTGCGCGAGGATGGTGCAGAATGTAAGAAAAATAAGGGTTTGGCGGCTCTTTGCGCTGTCTTGACACATAGTTTTGAACTATGGTAAAATACTATGAATGAAAATATGGGGAGAAACTATGAATAAACAGCTGACGATAGTGATTCCTACCTATAATGTAGAAAAATATATTGAGCAATGCCTTAGCTCATTCCTCGTACCGGAGATCTTGCCGGAACTGGAAGTGCTGATTATTAACGACGGCTCCACGGACAGATCTGCAGAGCTGGCAGAAGAATTTGTGAACCGGTATCCGGACACCTTCCGGCTGATCAATAAGGAGAATGGAGGTCACGGTTCTGCCATTAACCGGGGGATTCAGGAAGCATCCGGACGCTACATGAAAGTGGTGGATTCCGACGATTGGGTGGATGGAGAGGCGCTGAAAGCTTTGGTTACCTTCCTCAGAAGCAGCCAGTCGGATCTGGTGATTTCCAGATATTACTGGGTTCATGAACAGACCGGGAAAAAAGAGCTGGAATTTGAGGAACCCTTTGCGGGGGTGGAGTATGGAAGGGAATATACATTCTCGGAGGTCAGCAGGAAAGTGTTCCTGAAGATGCATGCCTTCACCGTGCGGACGAAGCTTATGAGGAGAATCCCTCCCATTGATGAGCACTGCTATTATGTGGATATGGAATACGTCCTGTTTCCCATTCCCCAGGTCAGGACAGTGACTTTTCTTGCAGAGGTTGTCTATTTGTACCGGATTGGCTTGCCGGGGCAGAGCATGAACATGAGCCGGATGCAGAAGAATGAGATCAATTACGACCGCGTTTTTAACCGGCTGCTCGCATTTTACCGGGAGCAGCAGGAAAAGGGAGTCCCGGACTATCTCCTTGCCTATCTGGAACATGTCTTAGGCAGGATGACGGCGACGAGGATGAAAATCTATTTGAGCTTTCCATTTCGATGGAGTATACGGTCGAAGATGCAGAAGTTCGATGAAAATCTAAAGAGACAGTATCCAAAAGTCTATCACGCAGCAATCCACCAGGCTGTATGGCTCCTTCGAAGGAGCCATTATTGGCTGTATCCGGTGGAACATTTACTCTTTTGGATCAAAGAAAGGAAAAAATAGCAATGCAGATCTGGAAAGAACGGTTTCATGTTTTTTTTCAATATAAAGATTTATGGCTGCAGCTGGTATCCAGAGATATCAAGCTGAAATACCGTAGAAGCTTTCTGGGGTATGTATGGAGCGTACTAAATCCACTGCTGATTATGCTGGTAATGACACTGGTGTTTTCTACGATG
>DVFT01000203.1 GCA_018713105.1 Candidatus Limivivens merdigallinarum
ATAGTACCCGCTATGTCCAATGTTTATGTCCATTTCTCGTAAATTTCTTTTCCTGCACGATATTCAGTTGTCAAGTTTCGCTTGGAATCTCATTTATTGAGATTCCGAGAAGTTATAATTCCTATTCGGTAGTTCACTCATATTCTAATACATTTAAAAGGATTATACAAGAGAAAACTTTTTTTCCCCTTGTAAAAGATTGGGAAACATATTATAATGTGCACGTAGCAGGAAAGACAGAGAGCTAAAGGAGGAATTCCCACTATGATGAATATAACGAAAGATATGATTATCGGAGATATCCTGAAGGAATCCCCGGATATGGCGCCGGTGCTGATGGCTGCAGGAATGCACTGCATCGGATGCCCGTCTTCCCAGATGGAGTCTGTGGAGGAGGCAGCTATGGTGCATGGAATCGAGCCGGAGCTTCTGCTGGCCAGGATCAATGCCTTCGTGGACAGCCAGAAAGAGCAGGCGCAGTAAGAAGAACCCGAGAGAGCGAGAAGAACAAAGAACCCCGATGCGCGTCACAGACGGTCTGCATCGGGGTTTTGTTTTGCCAAACATACACTGCACTATGAAATCTGCGCCAGCTTCTGCAATGCTGACTCGGTAAGGATAGGATCCATATGTTCCGCATAGAATGCCTTCATAGCAGGCACATACTTCCTTGAGGCTGCATATTCAGAGAGAATGTTGCAGACCTTGTTGAATTCCTCCGGCGTATGGCCGGATTTGCTGATGATCAGATGGTATTCCCTGGTGGAGGGATCTTTGTAGAGGCTGTTTGCGCCGTCATAATAGCCCTTTAGGATATTCGCCGCCCGCATTGCGGTATCCAGGTTGGGGAAGCAATAGAGACGGGTCAGGTCGAATGCCTGCTCTGCCTGTTCCTCCCTGGCGGGGGAAGGGTTCTCCGTTGGAGCCTCATGCTGCTGGGCGGCACGCTTCTTGGCTTCCCGGATCTTATTGAACAGCCCGAGAATATCGTCGGCTCCTTCCAGCTTTGAAGAAATGGGAGAATCCGACAGGGCACTGTCGTCTCCCTGCCTGGGAGCGAACTTCGCAAAACGGGTGTCCAGCTCTTCCGGGTCCTCTACTTTGGTGATAATCAGTATAATAGAATCTGTCGAGAGAGGGATCGCCTCAATCATCAGAGGAATATCATTGGCTTCAAAACCAAATTCGTTGGCGGCTTGCTGCATCATATCGCGGAACAGGGATTTTGCTTTCTCCGTTCCATAGGCAAGCTCGCTGAGTTTCAGTTCGCGGCTCAAAAGGTCTTCCTTGGTGAGGGTGCAGCGTATCTGGTTTTCATTGATCTTTTCAATTTTCATTCAATCACATCCTGACTTTCCTGATCCTTTTGATAGTTCGGTTTTGCTATATTATATACCGATTGGACTCTTTGTGTAAAGTAATCTTCTGGAAAGTTTATAGAAATTTATGAAAAAAATCATTGCTTTTGGGTGTTTCAGTTCCTATAATAGTGCCTAAGAGGAGACGGACTCTCCAACATTTCATTCGATATGAGATATTCTTCTCATAGATTCCCCTATATTTTTAAAGGTGAATAATTATTCATGAAGATATTCCAACCCGTGCAGGCATATCTATGAACCGTGTTCTCTTACTATGCGTTCCGCAAAGAAGCCGGACAGAGGATTACCGGAGACAAAAAGGTGTAAAGCTTACAAGTACAGGCGAACCCAAGGTACGGCGCAGCGGGCAGCGTTGAAGCTGTGAAAAGAGGAAATGAGATATATCACGTGTGCACCTCCTTTTATTTCCTTGATCGCAGCGCAGCGGGAAAGGAAGTGAAAAGGATGAAGAAACAGGACAAAAGGCAGATGGAGAACCTGCGGGAGGAACTGAGAGCCTACCACGACGCAGGAGTCTTTCTGTGGCTGGACGGCCGTCCCAGCACACCGAAAAAGATCGCAAAAGCCTGCTTTATGTGTGAAACATCCTCCTACATGCGCGATTATATCCAGAACGAAAAGAATGAGATCACGGATATCGCGTTCGACATCATCAAACAGCAGAAATAACCCAGGAAGGCCCCTCGAAATGTTTCCAAGGGAAATATATGCAGGAAAAGTCGAATTTAACCATTGCGCAACCGGATATGTTTGAGCTATAATGAGCGCAAGCAGTGAGGAGGAAGGCAAGCACCTGCGAATCAAGATGGAGAGTATTTTGTAGATATAAGGGTTGGAGGTAGTTACTTATGAAGAAACGGATTGTGCCGGTATTGGCGGCGCTGGCTCTGATCGTAGTGCTGGCGGGAATCGCGGTGATCGGCAGATTAGTGGAGAAATATATTCCTACAGATGAACGTCTGGATGCATCGGAGTATTTCGGCATCACGGAGGAAGGGCAGGTTCCCCTGATCATGCAGGACGAGATTGCAGAGGAAAAGGGAATCATGCAGGACGGGCTGCTCTATCTGGATTACCGGGCAGTAAAGGATTATCTCAACGACAAGTTTTACTGGGATTCCACAGAAAGCCTGATGCTGTACACGACGCCTACGGAGCTGATACGGATTCCAGCCAACGAGACAGGGATCACAGTGGGCGAGGAGAGCCAGAATACCGAGAATGCCACGGTCATCACGGCGGGGGACAATGTCTATATTCTGGCGGACTATGTACAGAGCTGTACCAATATGGAATACCAGGTCTATGAAGAACCTACCAGGGCGGTCATTCAGTACAAATGGGGTACCCGTCAGGTCAGCCAGATGAGGCGGAGTGAGAGTGTCCGCAGAGAAGGCGGGGTGAAGAGCCTGATCCTCACCGACCTTGAGAAGGGGGACACTGTCACAGTACTGGATCAGATGGAAACCTGGAGCCAGGTGGTGACAGAGGATGGCTACATTGGTTATGTCAGGAACCGGACGCTTGGCGATGTCACGGAAGAAGAACAGGTCCGGGAGTTCACGGAGCCGGAATATACAAGGATCCAGAAGGATTATACGATCAACCTGGTGTGGCATCAGGTAACCAGTGCGGAGTCCAACGCCGCCCTGGAGACGGATATCCAGGATATGACCGGTGTGAATACGATTTCTCCTACATGGTTCTCCGTCATAGGCAATGACGGAAGCATCTCATCTTTGGCAGACAGCACTTATGTGGAGACCGCCCATCAAAGAGGTCTGGAGGTCTGGGGACTGGTGGATAACTTCAATACGGAGGTGGATATCACAGCCGTTCTGTCAGCTACCACGTCCAGGCAGAACCTGATCAGCCAGCTGATCGACCAGGCGCTCCAATATGACCTGGACGGGATCAATGTGGACTTTGAGACGCTGCCGGAGGAGGCTGGGGAGGCTTATATCGAGTTTATCAGGGAGCTTTCCATTGAATGCAGAAACAATTCCCTGGTTCTGTCTACAGACAATACGGTGCCCAGGGATTTCAGCGCCCACTATGACCGGGCTGCCCAAGGCGAGGTGGTCGATTATTTCATCATCATGGGTTATGATGAGCACTATGTGGGTTCCGAGCCGGGAAGCGTGGCTTCTTTGGGGTTTGAAAGAGAGGGCATTGAGCTGACGATCGAGGAAGGGGTTCCGGCGGATAAGATTATCAGTGGTGTTCCTTTTTACACGCGGCTCTGGATGACCAGCGAGAGCGGGGAAGTCACCAGTGAAGCAATCGGTATGAACCAGGCGGATGAGACCCTGGAAGCAAACGGCGTTACATCCAACTGGAGCGAAGAAACCTCCCAGGATTATGCGGAATACTATGACAGCGAGGGCAATTTCTACCAGATCTGGCTGGAAAACGAGAATTCTCTTGCCGAGAAGGCAAAGCTGGTGCCGGAGTATCAGCTGGCAGGAATCGCCGCCTGGAAGCTGGGATTTGAGAGAAGCAGCATCTGGGAAATATTGTCTTCCAATATCAGCTAAAAAATGCTTGCATTTTTTGTAAAATGCAGTATAATGAAGCTAACAGAAAACAAACAAAAACAACACGAAACAAAAATTCTACAAAATAAAAGCAATAAAAAACAACATCGAGAACCTCTATCATTTGTAACTATATATTTTCATCGGGAAGGGACGCCGTTTGGCGTCTCTTTTCGCTTGGGGGAAATTTTGGGGAACGGAACGCATATATTGGAATGACAGATTTTTAAGGTGACGTGGGATTGAGGATCAAAAATTTTGAGACAGCCCTGGGAATCATCATGCTGACAGGGATGCTGCTCCTGTCCACAAAGGGAGTGGAACGGGCGGCGATGGAAGAACGCGTGTGGAATGAGACGGTTGGGGGAAGGGAAAATGGAGGAGGATTGGTTGGAGAGGAAGGTACCGGCGAGGAGACAAACGAAGAGAAGGCAGACCGGGAAACAGCGACCGGTCAGGTCGTGGTCGTGGACGCCGGGCATGGCGGGAATGATCCGGGAAAGATCGGGGTGAACGGCGTGGAGGAAAAGCAGGTGAATCTTTCCATTGCCCTGAAGCTGAACGCTTTGCTGGAGGAGCAGGGAATCACGGCAGTGATGACCAGGGAGAGCGACACCGGACTCTATGAGGAGGACGACGACAATAAAAAGCAGTCGGATATGGCGAAGCGCTGCCAGGTGATCGATGACGCCAAAGCCCTGCTGGCTGTGAGCATCCACCAGAACAGCTATACAGAGGAAAGTGTGAAGGGACCTCAGGTGTTCTACCATGCTGCCTCACAGGAGGGAAAGAAAGCGGCAGAGTACCTTCAGGAAGCATTGAATACCGGGCTTTCTGTGGAAAGGCAGAGGAGCATCAAGGACAACAACACCTACTATCTGCTCAAGAACACCAGCACCCCCACGGTCATAGCGGAGTGCAGTTTTCTCTCCAATCCCGAAGAGGCGGCGTTGATCGCCACGGAAGAATACCAGGAGAAGGTGGCGGAAGCGCTCCTTTTGGGAATCCTTTCTTATATTAATAACAGCACAGAGGGGTGATGGGCGTTTCTTCCGTATCCGTGATATTAAGAATTATTAAGAAGAATTCCCAAGGAAACAGTTGAGAGGTTTGAAAAAAAGAATTATAATAGGAACGTCATACAGAAAAAGGAGGCAGAATCATGTTATTACATATTGACGGCGACGTGGCGGCGCTTGCGTTCCTGTTTTTGCTGCTTTTGCTGGCAGTGATCGGAGGGATCGTGCTCCATGCCACTTTTTTATCCGGGAAATATGAGGGGCGTTACCAGGGCTTCTTAGGAGAGTTTTATGACTTTATGACCTTTCGTAAGCTGGTGATAGAAGGAGTGCTGAAGTTTCTGTACGTGATCGGAGCTTCGGTGATGAGCGTCTACGGCATTATTCAGCTGTTCCTGGCGGATACTTTTGCGAAGGGGATCTTGTACTGTCTGGGATTCCTGGTGATCGGGAACCT
Source organism: Candidatus Limivivens merdigallinarum (assembly GCA_018713105.1). Classification (GTDB taxonomy): domain Bacteria; phylum Bacillota; class Clostridia; order Lachnospirales; family Lachnospiraceae; genus Limivivens; species Limivivens merdigallinarum. Next base: position 5,396 of record DVFT01000203.1, read on the forward strand.
GGTTTTGAGGCTCCTGTTCGAGCTGGTTCTCATGCTGGTGCTGATATGCAAAAATCTCGTTGAGGTCAATCAAAAGCTTCGTCCCAGGGTGAGAAGAGGTCCCGATATGATGAAAGGGACACCGAAGTTTGCGGTGGGAATCATGCCGGAATCCCTGCGGAACAGGATGGATAGCTGGCTGAAGGCTGCGGTGCAAAAGGAAAATGCCCTGGAAGAAAAATCCGATCAGGGAAACCGGTGCGCCTGAGCATACAGGAAAAAGATTCAGAAAGAAGAGGAGAAACAACATGAACACAGTAGGAATTATCGGTGCGATGGAAGTGGAAGTGGATACCTTAAAGGAACACATGAAGGTGCGAAGAACCGTCCAAAAGGCGGGAATGGAGTTCTGTGAAGGAGTTCTTTCCGGACAGAACGTGGTCGTGGTGGAAAGCGGGATCGGAAAGGTCAATGCGGCGGTCTGCACACAGATCCTGATTGACGATTTCGAGGCGGACACCATCATCAATACCGGAATCGCCGGTTCCCTGAATGCAGAAATCAACATCGGGGACATCGTGGTTTCCACAGAGCTGGTTTATCACGATGTGGACGCTACCCATTTTGGTTATCCCCATGGACAGGTACCGGGCATGGACGTGCTGGCGTTCCCGGCGGATGAGAGGCTTCGAGCAATCGCCAAGGAGGCGTGTGAGACGGCAAACCCGGAGATCCAGGTTTTTGAAGGCAGGATCGTCAGCGGCGACCAGTTTGTGGCAGACAAGGAGATGAAAGAGAGCATCCTTGGCAAGGTAGGCGGCTTCTGTACGGAGATGGAGGGGGCGGCGATTGCCCAGGCGTCTTATCTCAACAAGGTTCCCTTCGTGGTGCTCCGCGCGATTTCCGACAAAGCGGACGACAGCGCTACGATGGATTATCCGACCTTTGAGGCACAGGCTGCCCAGCACTGCGTGAAGCTGGTGGAGGAATTCCTCAAAAGACTTTAAGCCATAAAAATAAAAATGAACAGGTTCATCCACAAAAAAGTCCGAAAATCTGAGGGTTTCGGGCTTTTTTTGTCGGACGGTTTTGCTTGCAAAAAATTTTTCCTGGGCTATAATGGCGGTACAAACCAAAAAAAAGGGGGATTCATATGTTACAGACTTTGATGCAGACCAATGCGGTACTCTACGGAATGGGAATCTTGTGTATTCTCGGAGCAGTGAGCCAGTTGATTCTGGGTATGATCTACCATAGGATGAGAAAAGATGTGGAAAATGAACATACAGCCAAAGGGAAATTCATAAAGCAAGTCAGACAACGGTATGATCTGAGGCGACGGATGGGGGGAGCCGTCAACACTCAGAACTTTATAGAAAAAAGCCTGCAGCAATATCGGCGTCTCGGACTGAATCTGCACCAGTGGAGGCGGATAGGGGGAATCCTCCTGACGCTTTCACTGGGATTGGGATTGTTCGGCTATTACACCGCCAGCCATGAACGGCTGTACCTGGCGTCCAGCACGAATTATCTCTGGGCGATGGGACTGTCCGTCCTGTTTATGGCAGCCGTCTACGGTCTGACGGACACCAGGTACCGGCAAAGCTGCCTGGTGGTGGGGATCACCGACATGCTGGAGGCTTCCGGCCAGGGCAGCACAAGCATTGCTGAGAGGGCGGCTGCCAAGGAGGGAAGGGAGGAAATTTCCGCAAAAAGCAGGTCATTCCGGGAAGGGAAAGCCAAGAAGGAGAAGCAGGAACTGAAGGAGAGCCTTTCCCGGGTGAAGGAGGCTGTAGGGGAGAGTGCAGCCAGCCGGGAGAAGGAGAGAAACGCTGAAATTCTGAAAAATATGGATCCTGCGGAACAGGAGCGAGTCATCCGGGAGGTGCTGAAGGAATTTTTATCCTAAATTCCCTTGAATCTACAGGGTAAGTCTGATAGAATAAGTTCAAACGCAAACAGGCATCTGTGAGAAGCAGACCGCCCAGGTTGTGAACTTATACGGTAAAGGAGCAGAGAATATGGGAAACAAAGTGACCTTTGATTATTCAAAAGCAATGAAATTTATCGGCGAAAATGAAATAGAATCCATGAAACCGATAGTAGCCGAGGCAAAGAAGACCCTGGTTTCAAAGACAGGGGCAGGAAATGATTTCCTGGGCTGGATCGACCTTCCTGTAGATTATGACAAAGAGGAGTTTGCCCGTATTGAGAAGGCGGCAGAGAAGATCAAGGGAGACAGCGACGTCCTCCTGGTGATCGGAATCGGCGGTTCCTATCTGGGAGCCAGGGCTGCCATCGAGTTCCTGCGCCACAGCTTCTACAACAATCTTCCGAAGGAAGTCAGAAAGACGCCTGAGATTTATTTTGTGGGAAACAGCATCAGCAGCACCTACCTTACGCATCTGATTGAGCTTGTTGGAGACCGGGATTTTTCCATCAATATCATTTCCAAATCAGGAACGACGACAGAACCTGCCATTGCATTCCGTATTTTCAAAGAAATGGCAGAGAAGAAATATGGCAAGGAGGAGGCAGCGAAGAGGATCTACGCTACCACCGACAAGGCGAAGGGAGCCTTGAAGCATCTCTCTGACGAGGAAGGTTATGAGACCTTCGTAGTACCCGATGACGTGGGAGGCCGTTTCTCCGTGCTGACAGCCGTTGGTTTGCTGCCCATCGCCGTGAGCGGCGCTGATATCAGGAAGCTGATGGAGGGTGCGGCATCCGGCAGGGACAAGGCTTTGAACCTGGAATTCGAGGAAAACGACGCACTCCAGTATGCAGCAGTCCGCAATATCCTTCTCCGCAAAGGCAAGACCACTGAAATTCTGGCGAATTATGAGCCGAGCCTTCACTATGTATCCGAGTGGTGGAAACAGCTTTACGGGGAATCCGAAGGAAAGGACCAGAAGGGTATTTTCCCGGCTTCTGTGGATCTGACCACGGATCTTCATTCCATGGGTCAGTTCATCCAGGATGGAGCCAGGATCATGTTTGAGACTGTGCTGAACGTGGAGGAACCGAAATGCCATCTGACCATCGGCGAGGAACCGGTGGATCTGGACGGGCTGAACTATCTGGCAGGGAAGACCGTAGACTTTGTAAACAAGAGCGCCATGAATGGAACCATTCTGGCACATACAGACGGCAGCGTTCCCAACCTGATGGTAAAGATTCCGTGCCAGGATGAATTTTTCTTAGGCGAGCTGTTCTATTTCTTCGAGTTCGCCTGCGGTGTCAGCGGTTATGTGCTGGGTGTGAATCCGTTCAACCAGCCGGGTGTGGAGAGCTACAAGAAGAATATGTTCGCCCTTCTGGGAAAACCCGGGTATGAGAAAGAGAGAGAAGAGTTATTGAAGAGATTATGATCCTAGATTGAGATCTTTGGGGAGGGCGCAGCGGCTTGGACTGCGCCCTTTGTGTTTTTGATGACGATACACTTGGAGGAAACAAAAGGCAGCCGTACAGCTGCTTTGAAGAAAGCTCCGGGAGAAATGAGGAGACTATGGAAATTGTAATGCTGGAAAAAGGTTCTTTAGGAGCGGATTTGGACCTTACCTATTTTGAAGCATTAGGGAATGTGACCTACTATGACGCTACCACTAAGGAGGAGGCGCCAGAACGGGTGAGGACGGCGGATGTGCTAATCGCCAACAAGCTTTTGATGAACGAGGAGACCCTTGCGGGGGCAAAGAACCTGAAGCTGATCGCCCTGACTGCTACGGGAACCAACAATATTGATTTTGACTATACCAGAAAGCGTGGGATCCAGGTCAAAAACGTAGCGGGATATTCCACCGATGCGGTGGCGCAGCATACGTTTGCGCTGCTGTTTTATCTGCTCCACAGGATGGCATACTACGACCGTTATGTAAAGAGCGGAGCCTACTGCGAGAGCAAGGGATTTTCCCATTTTGCGGAGCAGTTCTACGAGCTGCCGGGAAAGACCTGGGGAATCGTGGGGATGGGCGCCATCGGGCAAAGAGTGGCGGCTCTGGCGTCGGCGTTCGGCTGCCGGGTGATCTACTACTCCACCTCCGGGCAGAACTCTGGCCAGCCTTACGAGCAGGTGGATCTGGATACGCTGCTTTCAAGTTCCGATATCGTCTCCCTCCACGCGCCGCTGAATGAGAAAACCGAGCGCCTGATCCGCAGGGAGACCCTGGACAAGATGAAAAAGACTGCTTACCTGATCAATGTGGCGCGGGGCGGTTTAGTGGACGAGCAGGATCTGGCAGACGCCTTGAGGGAGGACCGAATCAAGGGAGCGGGCCTGGACGTGGTGACCGAAGAGCCGATCCGGAGAGACAATCCTCTGCTGGCAATTCAGGACAGCAGGAAGCTTGTCATCACCCCGCATATGGCATGGGCTCCCATAGAGACAAGGGAAAGGCTGATGCGGCGCGTATACCAAAACATTGAAGATACGATTAAACAGTTTGAGCAAGAAACGAACGAGGAGGAGTATTCATATGGCATTCTTTGATGAATTGAGCAAGAAATTGACAGACGCTGGAAAAGTCGTAGTGAGAAAGACCCGTGAACTCACAGATGTGAGCGGCCTGAAGCTGAAAATTGCAGACGAGAACAGAAAGATGACCAGGCTTTATGAGAACCTGGGCAAGGAATATTTTGCCCTGCATCAGGAGCAGCCGGAGGAAGAGCTGAAAGGTCTGGTGCAGCAGCTGAAAACCTCCATGGAGAGAGTCAGCGCGCTGGAAACGGAGATTGAGAAGGTAGAAGCCGAGAGCCGCGCCCAGGCAGAAGAAGAACGCCGGAAACGGGCAGAGGAAGCAAAAGCCAGGGAAGAGAAGGAAAAGGAAGAACCGGTAGCGGATGCGGAGTTCCAGGAGGTGAAGGAAGCGTCAGAGGGCGAGCAGGCGGAAGAAATGATGCCGGAAGCGGATGGAGAGGCGGAAGAGATGGCGTCGGAAACAGATGGAGAGGCGGAAGAGATGGCGTCGGAAACAGATGGAGAGACAGAAGAGGCGACGTTGGAAGCGGATGGAGACGCAGAAGAGACCACATCAGAAATGGGTGGAGAGCCGGAAGAACCAGTGGATGCAGAAAAAAAAGAGACGGACCAGCCGTCTGCAGAGACAGAAATAGAAGGGGAACCTGAGGAGTAAGTCAAAACCCCGCAGCAAGCTACGAGGCATTACATTTGCAGCGTAGCAGAGCTGCGGGGGTTTTTGAACCCGAAGGGCATTTACCCGCGGGAATCAAGAGCTAGCTCTTTCAAGTTTGATGGGATTGTATGTTTCAGTCCTCTTCGATCACCTGGATCTCCAGGAAATCGAAGGGGATTTCTTCGATAAAGCTGTCCTGCCGGAAACGAGTCCGGCCAAGGCGTTGGAATTCGGAAATGTTGGAATCCAGCCAGATGGGCTTGCCCAGGTCAAATTCATAACAGATGTCGTCCAAAGCATGAAAAATTTTGTGAGTGCGGGTGTCATCCTCTGACCGTTCTATCGTCACATCTTTCAGAAGATGATTATTTTTCCAGATTTTTCCCCAGATTTTCAAAGCGTGTTCACCTCTCTTGCTGGATGCAGGGATTACTCTTCCGTCTCAATATCGGTTTCTGTGGTTTCCTCGGAAACCGTTTCCGGAATGTTTTCGGATGCGGTCTCTGAGATGCTTTCTGTACTGGACACCGTCTCCGTTTCCTGGGAAGCATTGGTCTCCTCTGCGCTGTCGGCCGCCAGAGCTTCTTCGGAATCTGCGGCATCATAGGGAACACCATCTTCGGAATTCCACGCCTGCATAAAATAGTCGTATACGGCTGCTGAAAGCTCGCGGATATGTTCTACGTTGATATCTTCTTCTGTGAGATCCGTTGCCATGATACAGAGAATGTAGTCCCCAAGAGGGGTGTAGACGATGGCAACATCATTCTGAGTATTATCTTTTTCCCCGGTTTTGTTGGCTGTGGTCACCTCGGAAGGAATGCCGGAAGGAATTTTCCAGGTCAGGGTCTGATCCAAAAGGAGACCTTCGATCCTTCGGGAAGTCAGGTGAGAGATCAGCCGTCCGTCGTATACCTCTTCCAGAAAACGGCCGCAATCTTCTACGGAAGTAATGTTGACATTGTCGCTGTACCAGAGGTTGGAATCCTCCAGACCATTATACTGGATGGTATCGGTAAAATGGTGATTGGAAATAAACGCATTGACGGCGTTTAATCCGTCTTGGTGGTCATGCGAGGCACTTAAGGAACGTACCAGTTCATTGGCAGCCTCGTTGTCGCTGACAGTGATCATCTCATTCAGCAATTCATCAATGGTTTCTGTCTCCTCCAAGGTTCCCTCCTGGATAGCCTCCAACACAGCCCCGCAGATATACAGCTTGATCAGGCTGGCAGAATCGGAAGGCTGGTTGTTGATGCTGATGGAAAGATCCCTCTTCAGATCTTTCACATAGATAGACCAGGTGCCTTCGTAAGCAGAGATCATATCTGTAAGCTGAGCTTTGAAATCAGCAAAGGACGGATCAGCCACGGCAATGGGAGAATTCTGTCCGGGAAGCGCTTCCTGGGTGGAAGGTTCGGTCTCAGAGAGGGGGTCTGTCTCTGACGGAGTTTCGGTTTCGGAGAGCGGCTCTGTTTCCGACGAAGGTTCGGTCTCAGAGAAGGGCTCCGTATCCGACAGGCGTTCGGTTTCGGAGAGGGCTTCTGTCTCTGACAGAGCTTCGGCTTCGGAGAGGGCTTCTGTCTCCGGCAGGGAATCGGTTTCGGAGGGGGGTTCTGTCTTTGGCAGAGCTTCGGTTTCGAAGGAGGACTCTGCTTCGGACAAAGCTTCCGTCTCAGAAGGCGTTCCTGTCCTGGAGAGATCTGCCGTTTCAGAGGAAAGCCTTCTGCTGGTTTGAGCCTCAGCCTCAGTCTCTCCGCTGGACTGACTCCTTGCCCTGGAAGGAGTCCTGCCGTTGGACTGGGAACCGTCTTCGGAAGATCGTTCGCTGTCGGGATGAGTGCTATCTTCGGAAAATAGTCCGCCGCTGGGCTGGGAAATGTCTTCCGAAGAAGTTTCGTCGTTAGACTGAGCATCTGTTCTGGAAATAGTTTGCCCGGAAGGTTCTGCCTGGGAGGTCTGAGAAGCATCGGTTTCTGTGCCAGCTTCCGTATCACCAGAGGTCAATCCTTCTGTATTCTGAGAATTGGAGGCGGAAAGCTGCTCATCCTGGGCAGAGCTGTCCGGTGAAGAGGTTGTATCGGAAGAAAAAGCGGGTACAGATACAGAAGGGGCTGCAAGCCATCCGGTCATCAGAAGAATTGCCCCGATCTGGGCTGTACGTTTCCATAAATTCATAATAGATCGTGCCTTTCTGTGTGGTGCATTCCCAACGGGAATTTGAGCTGAAAAGTTTGTCCGTCTATATGGCATGATACAATAATTGCGTGAAAATGTAAATAAAAAAATAGGAAGGGATCCTTTTTCCTTTATAGAGGGAAGATGCAGTCTAAAATTTGGCTATTTTATGGTAATCGACCAATTATTCCCACACAGACTTTGTAACAATTCTTGTAAAATGCGGCATTTCGTGGTAAACTTACCCTTA
>DVFT01000204.1 GCA_018713105.1 Candidatus Limivivens merdigallinarum
CTTACTACTTACTACTTACTACTTACTACTTACTACTTACAGTATACACGAAATCGATCATTTGTCAACTACAACCTCAAAGAACTTGCGGTGGTTTCCAAAACAACACCTAAGCTTCCATACTAAGAAAAGGCTCCTTCTGCGATTCACCCGCATCAGCAAGCCTTTTTCTCCATCCTTTTCTTTATCCGATCCTCACCATCTCCCTGGAAATCTCAGAGATCCTCTTCGCCCCGCACATGCTCATAGTATCCTCAAGCTCCGCTCTGATCTTATCCAAATAAAGCTTCACGCCTTCCTTTCCGCCGCCGTAAACCGACACCACGAAGGGCCGCGCGATCAGGACGCCGTCTGCGCCCAGGGCAAGGGCTTTGAACACATCGATGCCGGACCGTATTCCTCCGTCCACCAGAATCTTCACCCCGCTGCCCTTGATTGCTTCCACGATCTCCGGCAGTACCTCCGCGGTGGCAGGGCACTGATCCAGGACACGCCCTCCGTGGTTGGATACCACAATGGCGCTGGCTCCCGCCTCCACTGCCTTTCTGGCTCCCTTGACGGTGATGATCCCTTTCACGATAAACGGAAGCCCGCTTTCCCGGATGATTTCGCGAAGTTCCGGAACACTCTTGCTCCCTGCCGGCGGATTGCAGCCCTTCAGGAAGGGAAGCCCAGCCGCATCGATGTCCATGGCTGCGGCAAAGGCTCCTGCTTCCTTTACCAGCTTTATCTTTTCCACAACCGTCTCCGCCGCCCAGGGCTTGATGGTTGGAACTCCGATTCCTCCCGCTGCCTTGATTGCCTCTGCTGCTGCCTGGACTACCTTCGGATCCACGCCATCTCCGGTAAACGCCGCCACACCATACTGGGCGCACGCCTCCACCAGTGTCTGATTGTAAGTAAGATCCGTGTAGGCATCTCCGTAATGGAGGTTCACCGCACCCACAGGTCCGGCAAACACCGGCATGGCAAACCGCCTCCCGAACAGCTCTGTTCCCGTATCTATGGAACCAGTTTCATAGATGGTGTCCATATTCAGCAAAATGTGCTGCCACGCCTCATAATTACGTATTGCCGTCACTCCCAGCCCCTTTGCTCCCGGACCGGGAATCTTATTTTTGCACGCCCTCCCATTACAGACCTCGCACGCTCTGCAATAGGGACCGATCTGTGTTCTTGCTCGTTCCAACATTTCTATGTACTCCATATGCTGTTTCCTTTCTCTATTTTCTGCTCAGACAGCTGCAGGCAGAGGATCTCCCGTCTGCCTGCAGCTGATTTTCTTTTTCTATTGTCATGATTTGGCAGCATGATCGAAAATCCCGCCTACCCCTACAGCTTCTACAGCGGGCTATAGTTCAATCTCACCTTGCCGCCGGAATAGGAGCGGACATGGGCGTTCAGGCTATAAGGGAAGGACGTATAATTGGAAGTTTCCCGGCTCCCCAAACTCTTGGTCCTGACCTTTCCATTTACCATCGTGATCAGGCTCACCGTCTCATATCCCATATGTGCCTGATGCATGATCACACCATTTCCCACGGGATAGGCATAAAAACCGGAATGAGAACAGTATATCGTCTTTACTCGCTTTGCCTTGCCGTTTTTGTAAGTATAGATCCGAAGTCTCGCATCCGCCTCACAGGTACCGAACTTCACCAAGAGCTCCGGCTTGTTATCCTTATTGATATCCGTCAGGTAATATCCCCAGATATAATCCTTGGAACCGAACATATCCTTGGAATAGGCATTCAGCACTCTCCGGTATGCCTTCTTCATTTGGGCAGTCCGTTTTCCCGCCTTCGCATCACTGATGTTCTTCGGTAGCCTGCGAAAAACCTTATTGGCTTTGGTATACTGCTTTTTCTTATAATAAGTAATTGCCCTCTTATAGCTGCTTTTCGCAGATGCCGCATAGACCTGCCTGTCACCTGGAAACCACAGGATGCCCAACAGCACGAGAAGCAGCAATCCAATCTTTCCCAGCCTCCAAATATTCTTTTTCATAGAATTCCTCCCTCCATTTGATCTTCCGCCGCAATTCAAGAAAAGGCTGCATCATGGAGTTGGCGCGGGCTTTCCTTGAATTGTTATCATTATGATTGTATCAAAAAGAAGGATTTTTTTCTACCTGTGTGGCTGATTTTTCTTCCGTATTTGCAACCATTTCCGCCATGATGGACCGTTGCCTGCAGTTTACTCGGAAAAAAGCGGTGTGGAGAAATACCGGTCTCCGGAATCCGGAAGCAGGGCGACGATCCTTTTCCCCTGGTTCTCCGGTCTTCTGGCAAGCCTTGCAGCTGCCGCCAGTGCAGCGCCGGAAGTGATTCCCACCAGGATTCCTTCTGTCCGCGCTAAGGTTCTTCCCATTGCAAAGGCATCTTCGCTGGAAATCGTCATAACCTCATCATAGATCTCCGTATCCAGCACCTTCGGCACAAAACCGGCGCCGATTCCCTGAAGCTTATGGGGTCCCGGATTTCCACCTGAAAGCACGGGGCTGTCCTTGGGCTCCACCGCCACGATCCGGATGTTTGGATTCTTGGACTTCAGATAGGCGCCGGTTCCTGTGATCGTGCCGCCGGTTCCCACTCCTGCCACAAAGATGTCCACTTCCCCGTCGGTATCCTCCCAGATCTCCGGTCCTGTCGTCTCCAGGTGGGCTTTGGCGTTTGCCGGATTATCAAACTGTCCCAACACCACAGAACCCTCATTTTCTCTCTGGATCTCCTCCGCCTTCTCGATCGCGCCCTTCATTCCCTTACTTCCATCGGTGAGCACCAGCTCTGCCCCATATGCCTTCAGCATGTTCCGCCGCTCCACACTCATAGTCTCAGGCAGCGTGATAACGACCCGGTACCCCTTTGCTGCCGCAACCGAAGCAATTCCGATCCCGGTATTTCCGCTGGTAGGCTCTATGACAAGCCCTCCCTTTTTCAGCCTGCCGCTGGCTTCTGCATCCTCGATCATATAGAGAGCCGCCCGATCCTTCACGGAACCGGTGGGATTCAGATATTCCAGCTTCACCAGAATGGATGCCCCCTCAATTCCTTCCGCCTTTGCAAAATTTCCCGCTTCCATAAGCGGTGTCTTTCCGATCAGTTCTGCCGCATTTTTTTTGATATTTGCCATTGTGTTTGCCTCCTCGTTTTATAACCTACTATTTTAATATGTTTTCTAAATAGTAATACATCCTCGAATAGCTGTCAAGTTCTTTCTTTTGTTTTTCCAAATATATCATAGCTGTTCAGCCTTGCTGAACTGTTACCTGCAAAATCCATTTCATCCGCCTGCGGCGAAATCTTTGACCATCTGGGAATACTTCAGCTCCTCATATCCCAGCCGCCGGTAGAGGGCAATGGCTCTCTCGTTGTCGTCCTCCACCTCCAGGCGGAACCTGACTACCTCCGGGCTTCTCTCCTCCTCCAGCATCTGGAAGAATTTCCCGCCCAAGCCTTTGGATCGAAATTTTTCCAGCACGTAAAGCTCCTCAATCCAAAAGACAAATCCACCCGCTTCCTGGGAAAAGGTTTTTGCCAGTAGGCCGTATCCTGCCGTCTCGCCATCGTATTCCAGAAGATAGGCAATGGCATAGGCATCCTCCTTCATGCATTCATTGAAGGTTTTCTCGATAAAACTGTCAGGAATCGGATGCAGAACCGCCGGAGAATGGTAAAAATCATGCGCCATCTGAAGGTAGCTCTCCCTATCGCTCTCCTGTACTTTTCTGATTTTTATCATCATCTCTTCCTCCCATTTCGTTTTCCCCATGCTATCATACTTTTTCCCCGCTGTCTACTGGATCGGATAAGGCAGGATACCGGGCAACGGATATGTCAATTTTTCCCAAAAGCAGGAAATCTATGCTATAATTTCTTTAAGTTTCCTGACGAGGAGGTAACAAGCATGATATACACCGTAACCCTAAACCCATCTCTGGACTATATCCTTTCCGTTCCCGGCTTTGAGCTGGGAAAGACGAACCGCGCCTCCGGGGAACGACTGGTCCCCGGAGGCAAAGGGATCAACGTATCCACTGTGCTGATGAATCTGGGATTTCAAAGCACAGCGCTCGGCTTCACCGCCGGATTCACCGGCAAGGAAATCCAGAAAGAAATCCACAAACTGGGTTTCCTCAGCGATTTTATCCACATCCCAGGCGGTTTTTCCAGAATCAATGTGAAATTCAAAAACTACGAGGGCACCGAGATCAACGGCAGCGGTCCTTCCATCAGCCTGAAAAACCTGGAGACTTTTTATGAAAAGCTGAATCAGCTGACGGAGGGGGATATCCTCGTCCTGGCGGGGAGCATCCCGGCAAGCATTCCCGGAACCATTTATCAAAGTGTTCTGGATACCCTGCAAAGCCGCGGAATCCTGTTCGTGGTGGACGCGGCCGGAGATCTGCTTTTGAATACGCTTTCCTACCGCCCTTTCCTCATCAAGCCCAACCAGTACGAACTGGCCGCTTTGTTTCCGCCCAACGAAGCCCCGGTCATCCGCACCCGGAAAGATGCCTTCCCCTATGCTCAGCGTCTTCAGGAACTGGGTGCCAGAAATGTCCTGGTTTCCCTGGGCGGCAAGGGAGCTGCTCTTCTTTCAGAAACCGGCAAAAAATATGAGCTTCCAGCCCCCAAAGGTACCCTGGTCAACGCAGTGGGGGCAGGCGACTCCATGGTTGCCGGATTTCTCGCCGGATGGCTGGATGGCGAAGACGCTGCCCATGCGTTCCGGATGGCAGTGGCTGCGGGCAGCGCTACGGCATTTTCGGAGGGGCTGGCGGGGAAAGAGGAGATTGAGAGGCTTTATCGGGAGTTGGAGGTTTGAAAAAATATGCCGGAGTTCTCTCTTTCAGAGAACTCTGGCATTGTTTTTCAATAATATGTGTGGTATACATCATAGAGCTTTATTTTAGGTATTTTGCCATTTTCTTTTTCCTTTTTCAACGGATAGAGAATTTGTGGTTGGTTGTCTAGACATGAGATAACATTTCTATTCCAGATTATATCTTGATCAATTCCTTCTATCATTACATAGGGAGCAAAGTAGGAGGCTTGAAGTACCACACTTCCATCTTTGTTTCTTTCCACATGAAAATCCGGATTATACAGATTTAAATATTTTATTGGTAAAAAT
>DVFT01000205.1 GCA_018713105.1 Candidatus Limivivens merdigallinarum
CAGATGTACAGGCAGACGGAAGTTTCTCTTTCAATCCGTTGAAGTATGACCAGAATGATGTGGGACATACCTATCATTACACTCTGAGAGAGGTCGGAGAGGATAACACGAACTACGACTATGACGAGACAGTATATGAGTTTAAGGTAACTATCACGGATAAAGGTGGAACACTGTTCAAAGAGGTAGTTGATGTCACGGATTATCCTACTGGGACTGAGGAAAGTAGTAAAGCTCAGATTATTAAATCAGAAGGAAATGTATTTAATGTAGTCGTAAGCTTTACAAATCATTATAAAGCTAAGGGCGGATTGAAACTGCAGGCAGAAAAGACAGTAGAGAACCGAACAGAGGCTGTGAAGGCAGGCGAATTTACTATTGATGTCTTTGAAGTAGACAATGAACAGTTGGGCTCCAACCCGGTGGCTACAGGAGCGACAAGTGATGGCGGAGCAGTTGAGATCAATTTCGGCGACAGCTATTACCAGATTTCCTTTGGTATGTCTGCGGAACAGCGAAATCAGATATTGGGTACCCATACTTATATCCTGAGAGAGCGGATTCCGGAAGGGGCGGTTCGGGAGCCAGACGGCAAGATAGTATACGACGAGATAGTATACAGCAATACGGCTTACAAGGTAACTGTAGAGGTAACCGATAACCGTGACGGAACCCTGAGTGCAGAGGTCACAGGCAGAAGCAAACTCACCGTAACTTCCGGCGAATACTGGAAAGAAGAAGGAACCGCTTTACAAGAAGATGAGGCGATGGAATTCGTCAACACCTATCGGGCGAAGGGCGCGACATCCATTACTCTTAACAAGACATTGACCGGAAGCAGAAAGGATGGAATTGGAGCAGGCGAGTTCACATTCCAGGCACAGAAGGTAGATACAATCGGCGGTGAACCTGCAGAGGATGCAATAACCTATACCGGAACGACAGCAGCAGCTTCAGCGGATACGCCTTATGAAGCTACCGCTGAGATTACCATTCCATTCAACCAGGATGATCTGGGAGAGAATATTTACAAACTGACCGAGAGCACTACAACGGCAGATTCCGTAGATACATCAACTGCAGTATACTATGTAGTCTTTACTGTACAGGATGCAAACGATCATAATCTGGAAGCGGTAGATATTACCTACTATAAGTGGGATGCCGAGACCGAAGCATGGGTGACAATGGGAAGCGATGAAACCCGTGAATTTGTCAACGCATACCATGCGGCAGGAACGATCACGCTGACTGGCGAGAAAGAACTGACCGGCAACCGGAATCAGCCGCTCCAAAACGGAGAGTTCACTTTTGAAATTGTTGACGGCAATGGAGATGTAGTAAGCACCGGTACGAACGATGCTTCCGGAAAGATTACATTCTCAGCGATTGATCCGTATCCGAATGATGATGCGGTAAATACCTACACAGAAGCAGATATTGGAAAGCCCTACACTTATACCATCCGTGAGGTGGATAAGGAAAATGACGCAGTATCTGTGGAGACAGAGCCTATCCAGATCCAGATCCATGTGGAAGACGGCGACGGAAAAGGACAGCTCTCAGTTACCCTGACAGGAGATGTGACGGAAGAAGATATCGTCTTTACCAACCATTACAACGCCAGCGGAAGCGATGCCTTTGAGGCAGATAAGATTCTGGAAGGCGGACGCGGTACAGACATCGCAGACGACGAGTTCAAATTTGTGGCACAGCTGGTATCTGCAGATGCGGATCAGCAGGCAACCTATAACGGAAGCTATGACGCAGAGACGGAGAAAGTGGTATTCGATACCATGACCTTCGATGAAGATGATATCGGAAGGACCTACACCTACCGTATCAGTGAAACGGAAGGATCTGATGACAACATCGAATACTCCAAGGAAGTCTTCTATGCAACGGTTTCCATCGAGGATTCCGGTGTGATTGGAGCCGATGGCAACGGTATCCTTACAACGACTGTGAAGTATTACGAGGATCCGGAATGTGTCAATGAACTGACGAACGGAATCACATTTACCAATCAGTATCTTGCAACGGGAAGTGTAGAACTGGAAGCTACCAAGATCCTGGACGGCAGACCTTTGGGAGCAGGAGAATTTATTTTCGGCATCTATGAGATCACGGAAGATCAGGACGGTCACGAGGTTCGAACAGAAATCTTGGATGCAGATGGTAATCCACTCTATGCATTCAACGATGCAGAAGGAACTATTAAATTTGACCCGATTAACTATGACCAGGATGACCAGGGCATTCACAATTATGAAATTGTAGAGTTCATCGGAAGAGCAGAAAGCATCAGATATGATCAGGAGCCTGTGAAGGTTTCCGTAGAGGTGAAAGATGAATTCGGAAACGGACACCTGACAGCAACACCGGATTATGAATCCGGAGAAGGAGTTCATACTGTATTTACGAACTACTACAACGCGGAAGGCGAGGTAACCTTTACTGGACTGAAGAGAATACTTGGAAACCGTGCAATGGAGATTCAGGAAGGCGAGTTTACCTTTACCGTAACCGAAAACGGCAATGAGGTAGCTACCGGAAAGACTCTGGACGGAGGAATCATCGAATTCACCACCATCGAGTACGATGAAAACGATGTAAACGATCCGGATGATCCGGAGGATGTACACACCTATGTGATCTCTGAGAACATGGGCAAGGATGAAAGCGTAAGCTATACGGCTCCGGATGTGACCGTAACCGTTAAGGTAACGGATAATACGGACGGAACGCTCACGGCAGTTCCAACCTATCCGGAAGGAGGAGTGGTATTTGAAAACCAGTATTTCGCTGAAGGAGAAATCACTCTGACCGGAACCAAGGAACTTCTTGGAAACCGCGGAACTGAGCTCGCAGATGGAGAATTCCAGTTTGAAATCAGAGAGCTTGATGAAAACGGTGATCCAGGTGAAGAACCGGTTGCTTACGGAGAAAACAAAGCAGATGGAACCATCGCCTTTGATCCGATCACCTACAAGGTAGAGGAAGGCAGAAGCGACATCGGAACCCATGTGTATGTAATCAATGAGGTGACTGGAGGAAATGCAGCAGTTGATTATACGGAAGATGTCTTCGAAGTAACGGTTGAGGTAACAGATTTCGGCAGAGGAACTCTGGAAGCGGCTGTGGTACCGGAAGAGAGCGACGAAGTTCTGTTCCAGAATCACTACCGTGCATCCGGTGAAGTCCTCCTCGACAACTTCACCAAGGCCTTGAACGGCAGCCCGCTTGCGGCAGGCCAGTTTACCTTCCAGCTTGCTGACGCAGACGGCAACGTACTCCAGACCGTGACCAACGCAGCAGACGGCAGCATCCCATTTGAGGCGCTGACCTATGATGAGTCTGATATCGGTCAGGAATACACCTACACGGTATCCGAAGTAAACAACAATGTTACCGGCGTTGCATACGACACGACCATCTACACTGTGATCGTGGCAGTGGCAGACAGTGAGAACAGCGATGGAACACTGGATATCACAACCACCATCCTGAACGGAGAAGAAACCATAGAAGGCGAAGAGGGAGAACTTCCTTTCATCACCTTCACCAACACCTTCGGAGGAACCGTCACTCTGACCAAACAGAATGACAGCCAGCAAGTCCTTGCAGGAGCTGAGTTCCAGCTTTATGCGAGAATGGAAGGGGCAGATACCTATGAGGTATACGCATCCGAAGGAAATGCGGAAGGACGTTATACAACAGATGTTAACGGACAGATTCAGATCACTGATCTTCCGGCTAACGACTACTACTTCGTAGAAACGAGAGCACCGCAGGGATATGTCATTGAAACCGATGAAGCAGGCCAGCCGCTCCACTACGACTTTACCATTGGCGTACAGGATGGTGTGGCAGGTATTGCAGAGAACGCGGTTGTGAATGCAGCTCTCACGGTAACCAATGACGGAGCTACCACAGGCTCCATCCAGGTAACCAAGAGAGTTGGAAGAATCGGCGATAATTTCGATATCGTAGATCTCATCGCAGTGAATGAAACCTACTATGTATGATTGTTCCTGGATGCCGCAGGCACACAGCCTTACGGAACTGACAATGTGAAAGCCATCCAGATGAATGGTGTAAGCGTTTCCGAGGCAGTGACCTTCGATAATCTGCCGTCCGGTACCTACTATGTACTGGAAACGGATGCACAGGGCAACCCGATTGTCATGAATGAGACACAGACAACGGCTGATGGTGGAAGCTACTACTGTACACTGGAAGAGGGTCAGAACAACCAGGTGACTGTAGACCTTACGGTAAGCGAAGAGCCAGGAACAGTAATGCTGACCAACGTTTATCTGGAATTCTCCGAAGACTACTACTGGGATGCCACCATCGACATCACCAAGAGAGTATTAAGGAACGGTGAAGAAGCTACAGCCGACGACACCTTCTACGCAGGCGTTTACCAGATGCTTGAGGATGGAAGCTACGAGCTCCTCACCGAGGTAGAACTGCAGCAGAACGACACCGTGACCGTAACAGGTCTTGGCGGACCGATCGGCGAGAGCATGACCTATTATGTATTCGAAACCGACGGAAACGGCAACCGGGTAAGCGAGGATCCTGCATTCCGCTACGCGGTAAGCGGCGAGGGAAGCGTCACCGTGACTCAGGACAGCACGGCAGGCTCCATCACGATTACCAACGAGTATGAGGAAGAAGAGCCTACGGAGGAGCCCAGCGAGAAACCGACGGAAAAACCGAGTGAGAAGCCGACGGAACCGACTACGAAGTCTACAGACGCCAAAGACACGGAACCGACCACGACCACCAGCACCAAAGCTACCAAGACTGGCGATACCACAGATCTTACCGTGGAATTGCTGCTCATGGCAGTGGCAGCAGTGCTCATGGGAACCTCGGTTTACGCAAGAAAGAGACGCCGTAACCGCAGATAACGGCAGGTGAGAAAACCGCATAAGGCAACAAAGCAGTAAACTTAAGACCCGGCGCGACGAAAGTTGCGCCGGGTTTACTTCTGCCCTTTGTCAGCTGAAATACCATCCCGGATTTCTGCCTCCAGCAGATTGAAATATAACAGTGGACTTGGCGGTCAAACGGAGACAAAACAAAATTAAATTTGATGATTGACGTTTCGTATGCTCTATGTTATAGTGCATTTGTCAGGACATCAAACAGATGCCTATTTTCTATATCATTTCCGATCGGAAACACAAATCCCAAAAAGCAGAAAACAAAAATAAAAACCGGAAAGGGTTGAGCAGGACGGAAAATTCAGCTATAATCATATTAGCAAAAGCAAAATAAGATTTCGTCCTCCCAAAAGATAATTCTTGAGTTGAAAGGGAAACAGGCTCATTCCGGTCAAAGCAAGGAGAAAGCTACGTTTACAATATCAAAGGTATTATCAGAATGGATACCATCAGAAAAGACAGGGGGGATCTGCACGGCGATCAAACATCATATAAAAACAGATACCGTATTAAAAGAATTCTGGCACGACAATGAGCGGTTTGCGGACATATTCAATGCAGCGCTGTTTCGAGGAAAACCAGTTATCCGACCGGAGAAGCTGCAGGAGTCGGATACGGACGTTTCCTCCATCCTGCAGTTTGGCAGCCACATCGAGACGGTTCAGAAAATCCTGGATGTGGTGAAAAAGAGCGTCAGCGGCATAGACCTTGCGATCTTAGGGCTGGAAAACCAACAGCACATCCATTACGGGATGCCGCTGCGCATCATGCTGGGAGATGCCCTCGCATATTTGAAGGAATACCAGGGTATTACGAAAAAGAACAAGGCAGAGAGACGCTGGGAGGGCGCAGGGGAGTTCCTTTCAGGCTTCCGCAAAGAAGAACGGCTGCATCCCATCATAACGATCTGTATCTACTATGGGGAAGAAGAATGGGACGGACCGTTTTCCCTGGCGGACATGCTGAAAATCCCGGAAGACTTCCAGGACGCAGTGAGCGACTACCAGATGCAACTGGTCCAGGTAAGGGATAGTGAAAATCTCCGTTTCCAAAACCCCGATGTATGGACGGTCTTTGAAGTAAGCCGGAACATTTTAAAAAAAGAATATGGGAAAATCGAAGAGATTTACCGGGAACAGGATATAGATTCAGAGTTAGGAATCGTGATCGGCTCGATCACAGATTCCAGGGAACTGGTCAATCTGGCTTTGAAGAGAAAAGGGGGCAGGATGAATATGTGTACAGCATTGGAAGAATTAAAAAGAGAAGGAATCCAGGAGGGAATGAGACAAGGAATGCAACAAGGGATCCGGGAAGGGGAGTTCCAAGCAAAAAGGGAGATAACAGTTGCACTGGCTGCAATGGGATTATCAGAAGAGCAGATTTCGGGAGCAACAAAAGTAGACATTAATACTGTTCGGGAGTGGCTTGGAAGAGACTCAAGCAGATGCACCTGGTCCAGGTAAGGGACAGTGAAAATCTCCGTTTCCAAAACCCCGATGTACGGACGGTCTTTGAAGTAAGCCGGAACATTTTTAAAAAAGAATATGGGAAAATCGAAGAGATTTACCGGGAACAGGATATAGATTCAGAGTTAGGAATCGTGATCGGCTCGATCACAGATTCCAGGGAACTGGTCAATCTGGCTTTGAAGAGAAAA
>DVFT01000206.1 GCA_018713105.1 Candidatus Limivivens merdigallinarum
CATCCGGGTGATCCTCTCCGAGCAGGGGTTTACCTCAGGAAACACGAAGAAAAGCGAACAGCTTCAGGCAGCGGCTTATGCCTATGCCTATTACATTGCAGAGTTCAACGACAGGATCGATGCCTTCATCCTGCACCGCCATGTGGATCACAGCACGGAGATGGACCAGGGGCTGGATCTGGGGCTCTGGCACACCAGCAAGGGCAAGATGGAGTGGGCATCCAAGAAGAAAGAAATCTACAATGTATTCAAGTTTATCGACACGAAAAACTCCAGGAGTGTGACGAAGTTCGCCTTAAAGCTGATCGGTGAGAAATCCTGGAGCCGGCTGATTAAGGGATTCCGCTGGAGCAATTTTACGTCCATGCCCAGCTATTCCAAGAGCAGTCTTCTTCTGACTTCCAAGACGAAGAGCAGCCGGAAGATCTCCAATGTCTGGCAGAATGCCTACAGCGGTTCCGCAACAAAAAGAGGTTCCGGCGTCGTCCTCACTGTCAACAGCTCGGCAAACAGGAATCTCTACCGCGGCGTGGGAAAGACCTTTAAGAAGCCCATCAGCTTTGCCAGACGCAATCTTCTGATGTGCAGGCTTCAGGTGACAGGCAGCCGCTCCGCCAAGGTCCATGTAAGGATCCGGGCATTTTCCGGAAATCAGATCTTTGAGGCTGCGCGGGTACTCCGAAGCGGCAAAGAGTACACCCTTTACGCGAACCTTTCCAAGTGGTCCTACAAAAAGAAAGTGACGAAGATCCAGGTCCTGGTGAAACCATACGGGAGCAAGGGCTGGGAAAACGGAGGAAAGATCGTGATCAAGAGCCTGAAACAGGCGAAAACCGCTGCCAAGACTTGAAAATAGAAAAACCCTATGGTATAGTAAAAAATAGTTGCGCGTTTTTAAGGCAAGATAAAAAACAAGAAGCTGCAATCCGCCAAGGATGGACAGCAGTAGGAGGAATTATTTTGAAAAAATACGGTGTAAACGAACTGCGTCAGATGTTTTTGGGATTTTTCGAGAGCAAGGGACATCTGGCTATGAAGAGCTTTTCCCTTGTTCCCCATAATGACAAGAGCTTATTATTGATCAATTCCGGTATGGCGCCTTTGAAGCCTTATTTCACCGGCGCAGAGATCCCGCCCAGAAGAAGGGTGACGACCTGCCAGAAATGTATCCGTACAGGAGACATTGAAAACGTGGGAAAAACGGCGCGCCACGGTACCTTTTTTGAGATGCTGGGGAACTTCTCCTTTGGGGATTACTTCAAGAAAGAGGCGATCTCCTGGAGTTGGGAGTTTTTGACCCAGGTGGTAGGGCTGGATCCGAACCGTCTGTATCCGTCCATCTATCAGGACGACGACGAAGCCTTTGAGATCTGGAACAAGGAGATCGGCATTGCACCGGAGAGGATCTTCCGTTTTGGGAAGGAAGACAATTTCTGGGAGCACGGCGCAGGACCCTGCGGACCCTGCTCAGAGATCTACTACGACAGAGGAGAAAAATACGGCTGCGGGAAGCCGGACTGTACGGTAGGCTGCGACTGCGACCGCTACATGGAAGTATGGAACAACGTGTTTACCCAGTTTGACAACGACGGAAACGGAAATTACACAGAGCTGGAGCAGAAGAATATCGATACCGGTATGGGACTGGAGCGTCTGGCTGTTGTGGTTCAGGATGTGGATTCCATTTTTGACGTGGATACCATTCAGGCACTCAGGGATAAAGTCTGTGAAATCGCAGGCGTAACCTATAAGGAGGACGAGGCAAAGGATGTGTCCATCCGTCTGATCACAGACCATATCCGTTCCGCCACCTTCATGATTTCCGACGGAATCATGCCCACCAATGAGGGCAGGGGCTATGTGCTCCGCCGTCTGATCCGCCGTGCAGCCAGACATGGAAGGCTTCTGGGCATTCAGGGAAATTTCCTCGCTGAGCTCAGCGCTTCGGTGATCGAAGGCAGCAAGGACGGCTATCCGGAGCTGGAGGAGAAGAAAGACTTTATCTTCAAGGTCCTCGGACAGGAGGAAGAGAAGTTCAATAAGACCATTGACCAGGGTCTGACCATCCTTGCAGGAATGGAAAATGACATGGCAGAGAAGGGAGAGAAGGTACTCTCCGGCAGAAATGCATTCACCCTGTACGATACCTATGGATTCCCGCTGGATCTGACCAAGGAGATCCTGGAGGAGAAAGGGCTTTGCATTGATGAGAACGGTTTCAGGGAGGCGATGGAGGAGCAGAGAAAGAAAGCTCGGGACGCCCGTGAGACGACGAACTATATGGGGGCGGATGCCACTGTTTACGATGAGATCGATCCTTCCGTTACCACAGAATTCGTGGGTTATGATCATCTGAGCTTTGAATCGGAGATCACGGTGCTCACCACCGAAACGGAGCTGGTGGAGGCAATCTCCGACGGAGAGAAGGGAACCATCTTCGTGAAGGGAACCCCCTTCTATGCGACCATGGGCGGTCAGGAAGGAGACAAGGGAATCATCCGCACGGAGGATGGCGAATTCCAGGTGGAGGATACCATCAAGCTTCTGGGCGGTAAGGTAGGCCATGTAGGCCATGTGGTAAGAGGAATGCTGAAAGTGGGCGACAAGGTGACCCTGGAGGTTGCCTCCAAGGACAGGAGCGATACCTGCAAGAACCACAGCGCCACCCATCTGCTCCAGAAAGCGTTAAAGACGGTACTGGGCTCCCACATAGAACAAAAAGGGTCTCTGGTGACGCCGGACAGGCTCAGGTTTGACTTTGCGCATTTCCAGCCCATGACCAGGGAGGAAATGGACAAGGTGGAAGCTCTCGTAAACCAGGAGATCCAGGCGGCGCTGCCGGTTACCACCGAGATCATGGACATTGAGTCCGCCAAGAAGAGCGGCGCAATGGCGCTGTTTGGAGAAAAATACGGAGAAGAGGTCCGCGTGGTTTCCATGGGAGAGTTCTCCAAGGAGCTGTGCGGAGGTACCCATGTGGCAAATACCAGCGCCATCGGCGTCTTTAAGCTGGTGAGCGAATCCGGTATTGCGGCAGGAGTGCGCCGTATTGAGGCTCTGACCGGAGACGGTGTATTCGCATATTATAAAGATGTGGAGGAGAGACTGAACCGTGCGGCAGAGCTTTTGAAGACGACGCCCCATGAGCTGGAGAACAAGATCACCCATCTTCAGGCAGAGGTGAAGGAGCTCCACAGCGAGAACGAAGCGTTAAAGAGCAAGCTTGCCAAGGATGCCCTGGGCAATGTGATGGATCAGGTGACAGAAGTGAAAGGTGTGAAGCTTCTGGCGGCTTCCGTGGAAGGCGTGGATATGAACGGGCTCCGGGAACTGGGCGACCAGCTGAAGGAAAAGCTGGGAGAAGGCGTGGTTGTCCTTGCTTCTGCCAAGGACGGCAAGGTGAGCCTGATGGCAATGGCTACGGACGGCGCGATGAAGAAGGGCGCCCATGCAGGAAACCTGATCAAAGGCATTGCAGCCATCGTAGGCGGAGGCGGAGGCGGCCGTCCCAATATGGCGCAGGCGGGCGGCAAGAAACCGGAGATGATCGGCGAAGCCGTGAAAGCAGCCGCAGGAATTCTGGAGGGTCAGCTTTCTTAAAAAACTACTAAAAAACTTTGAAAATATGTTGAAAAGTGGTTGACGGATGCGGAAAATGTGATATAATCTTTTTAGTGCAATAAAATACCCAGACAGTTATATTATGCACAATTTACAGCTGGAGGGAGGTTAGGTGTGAAACAATGTCAAATGTAATCGTAAAAGAAAACGAGACACTGGACAGCGCTTTACGTCGTTTCAAGAGAAACTGCGCAAAAGCTGGTATTCAGCAGGAGATTCGTAAGAGAGAACATTACGAAAAACCCAGCGTTAGACGTAAAAAGAAATCAGAAGCTGCCCGTAAACGTAAGTATAACTAATATGTGCAGATGGAGCCCCTGAGGATCTCAGGGGCTTTCTTTCGGAAAAGGAGTAACCAATGCCCTGGGGATATACAATACATGGTACCGGGACGGATCTGTACCATCTGGTACAGTGGTTTTTGATTTACAGTATTCTGGGATGGATCGTGGAATCCCTTTACATGTCTTTTTGTGAGAAGAGGCTGGTGAACCGCGGCTTTATCTTTGGCCCCATCTGCCCGATTTACGGCTTTGGCGCGTTGGGCGCTTATTTTCTCCTGAAGCCCTTTTCGGGGAATTTGCCCTTACTTTATATACTGGGTGCGCTGGGAGCGACTACGTTTGAGTTTCTGGTGGCGATGGCGATGAAGCGTTTCCTGGGGGAGGTCTGGTGGGACTACCGGGAGAAGCCGTTTAATTACAAAGGAGTCATCTGCCTGGAGAGTACCCTGGCATGGGGAATCTACACAGTGGTTCTTTTTGCAGTGCTTCACCAGATGGTCGTGGCAGTGTCGGACAGTTATCCGAGAAGTATTGGGTCAGTTGCGGGAATTGTCCTTTTGTGTTATTATCTTGTGGATTTTGCCGTCCATCTGTGGATGGCGAAGACGCCGGACGCCTCCGAACGAATTGAGAAGATCCGGAGAGATTTCCTGAAGAAGCAGTCATAAACCGTTCTTTGCTCTATTATATATAATTAGATAATAGGGCAGGACGGTTATTTTTATGGGAAAAAACAAAAAGCGGTTGGCTCTCTTGTTGGCGGTCTTCCTGGGAGTACAGGGCGGTGCTTTGCCTGGAGGAAGCAATCGGGATGTTACAGTAGTCTATGCGGCACAGGAAAGCATGGAGAGCGAGGCTTCGTTAAGCGCCATTGAGATTGAATCCCCTTGTGCCCTCCTCATGGAAGCATCCACCGGCACAGTGTTGTACGAAAAAAATGCAGACGAGCGGAGAAGCCCCGCCAGCGTCACGAAGGTGATGACGGCGCTGCTGATCTTTGAGGCGCTGGAGGAAGGAAAGCTGACGCTTGAGGATGAGGTCGTCACCAGCGCCCATGCAAAGAGTATGGGAGGCTCCCAGGTGTTCCTTGAGGAAGGGGAGAAACAGACCGTGGAGACCCTTCTGAAATGTATCCTGGTGGCGTCAGGCAATGACGCTTCGGTGGCAATGGCTGAGAAGGTGGCGGGGAGTGAGACGGCATTCGTGGAAGCTATGAATCAGAAGGCTGCAGAGCTGGGGCTTACGAATACTCATTTCGTGGACTGCTGCGGGCTGACAGATTCCGACGACCACTATACGACGGCACGGGATATCGCAGTGATGTCAAGAGAGCTGATCACCAGGTTTCCGGAGGTACACGACTATACGACGATCTGGATGGAAACGATCACCCATACCACCAGCCGGGGAAGCAGTGAATTCGGGCTTACGAATACCAACAAGCTTCTGCGGAGCTTTGAAGGGTGCAACGGATTGAAGACGGGAAGCACCAGCAAGGCAAAGTTTTGCATTTCCGCCACAGCGGAAAGGGACGGGATCGAATTGATCAGCGTCATCCTGGCGGGACCGGATTCCAAGACCAGGTTTGACAATGCGGCGGAGCTTTTCCATTATGGCTTTGCCAACACCAGCGTCTATGTGGATGAAAACAGCGGCGCCCTGCCGTCCTTGAAAGTAAGGGGCGGAGTGGAGGAGACGGCGGATCTCCGGTATGAGGGAGAATTTCGGTATCTCAGCACAGAGAAGGCAGATCTCTCAAAGGTAGAGAAGAAGCTGGAGCTTCCGGAAGAATGGAAGGCACCCGGGCAGAAGGGGCAGGAGATTGGGAGGGCGGTCTATTATCTGGACGGAAAAGAGCTTGGAAGCGTAGGGATTCTCCTGGCACAGGATGTAAAAAAAGCGGGATTTTTGGATTATCTGAAAAAAATATGGGACAGTTATAGAAAGATATGATATACTCTTCTTCAAAGACTATTCTGCAGGATGGCAGGATAGCCAAAATGGAAAAGGAGCAGCTATGAAGAAAAAGTTCCGTACAGTACGGTATGAGATAGAAGAAGGAATCACCGGTGACGATAAGCCGGTCACCCTGGTCCACTTGACGGACCTGCACGGCACCAGTTATGGGGCTGGACAGCTTCCGCTTTTGAAGGCGGTGGCGGTGGAGCACCCGGATCTGATCCTGGTGACCGGGGACATGATCACTGAGAGCAGAGAACTCAACGAACAGACGGTGGACTTTTTGGGCGATTTGAATTTCTATGCCCCGGTCTTTTTCTGTAATGGGAACCATGAGACCAGGATCAAAGAGCGGAAAAAGCTGTTTGCCGCCTTCCAAAACGGTCTTTTGGAAAGAGGTGTGACGATTTTAGAAAACAGCAGCGTCCCGGTGACGATCCGTGATGTTCCTATGCGTATTTACGGCTACGAGGTAGATTTGAGCTATTACCGCCGTTTCAGCCGTAAAAAACCCACCCTGGAAGATATGGAAGAAGCATTGGGATCTGCGGAGAAGGGGGTGTTCAATCTTCTCATGGCCCATAACCCGATGTATTTTGAAGCCTACAAGGAGTGGGGAGCGGATCTGACGCTTTCTGGCCACCTCCATGGGGGATACTTGAGGCTTCCGCTGCTGGGGGGGATCATCAGTCCTCAATGCCAGCTTTTCCCTAAATATGACAGGGGGCTGTTTGAAGAAAAAGGGCGTTATATGGAGGTCAGCGCAGGTCTGGGAAACCATCTCTGGTTTGAGCGGGTGGGGAACCCGGCAGAAATTTCGGTGGTGAAGGTGTATTAATCCAATGACAGAGGACAGAAGTGTTAGGACGGGGATCCCGGTAAAGCTGCAGGCATTCGAAGGTCCCCTGGATTTGCTGCTGCATTTGATAGACAAAAATAAGATCAATATCTATGACATTCCCATTGCGGAGATCACAGATCAGTATATGGAATACCTGGAGGAGATGAAGAAGAGGGATCTGAACGTCATGAGCGAATTTCTTCTGATGGCGGCGACGCTTCTGGACATCAAATCCAGAATGCTCCTTCCAAAAGAAGTCAGCGAGGAAGGGGAGGAAGAGGATCCCAGGCAGGAACTGGTGGAGAAGCTTCTGGAATATAAGCTGTATAAGTTTATGTCCTATGAACTGAGGGACAGACAGAAGGATGCCTCCCTGAACTACTATAAGGAGCAGACCCTCCCGGAGGAGGTCATGAAATACCGCCCCAAAGCAGATGTAGGGGAGCTCCTGGACGGCATGACGCTGTCGAAGCTCCATGCCATCTTTAAGACGATGATCCGCAGGCAGGCGGACCGGATCGATCCCATACGGAGCACCTTCGGCACGCTGGAGAGGGAAGAGGTGGACATGGATCAGAAGTGGCTCTATGTGGAAGCTTACATCCGGGAACATGGGAACGTGAGTTTCCGGGAACTCCTTGGAGCCCAGACCTCCAAGATGCAGGTGATCATCACCTTCCTGATTATCCTGGAGCTGATGAAGATGGGCAGGATTTCCATCGTGCAGGAGCGGATTTTTGACGATATCCAGATCACCTGGCAGGGAAACCAGGAGGAGAAGATGGGCAGCAGCTTTGAACAATGAGACAAGGAGAGATGAAACGGTGGATAGGAAAGAGACGGAAGGCGCTCTGGAAGCGATCCTTTTTGCCATGGGCGACGCGGTGGAGCTGGACAAGCTTGCCAAGGCGGTTGGGCATGACAAGGAGACGACGCGGCGGGTGCTGATGCATATGATGGACAGCTATCGGGAAGAAAACAGAGGAATCCAGCTTGTGGAGCTGGAGGATTCTTTTCAGCTCTGCACCAAAAAAGAATACTACGAATATCTGATCCAGGTGGCAAAGCAGCCCAAGAAGCTGACGCTGTCGGATGCCGTGATGGAGACGCTGTCTATCATCGCCTATAAACAGCCCATCACAAAAGGGGAGATTGAGAAGATCCGCGGCGTGAAATCAGACCATGCTGTGAACAGATTGGTAGAATATAACCTGGTGATGGAACTTGGAAGGCTGGATGCTCCTGGAAAGCCTATTTTATTCGGGACTACGGAGGAGTTTTTGCGCAACTTCGGTGTGAAATCTCTGGAAGAGCTCCCGACGATCAATCCTGTCCAGGTGGAGGACTTTAAGGCGGAGGCGGAAGAAGAGGTTCAGATGAAGCTGAATTTGTAGAGGACTTTTTGTTCCACGATTGCCAACGCGCATAAATGGAAGGAGAACGGCATATACTTCTGATAGAAATCAGAAGGAGAAACAAAGATGAAGAAAAGCATTGCTTTTGCGGTCAGTGTCTGCCTGATGCTGGCAGGCAGCATAAAGGGAAACGCCTATGAGGAGCTTTCCGAAGAAAAGTTGTACGCCCAGTCAGCGGTTTTGATGGATGCTGATTCAGGGCGTATTTTATATGCCAAAAATGGGGAGGAGGAGCGCGCCATGGCGAGCACCACTAAGATCATGACCTGCATCCTGGTCCTGGAGGAATCTGAGATGGACCAGGTGGTGACAGTATCCCAAAACGCAGCCTCCCAGCCCAAGGTGCATTTGGGAATGAGGGAGGGGGAGGAGTTCTATGTGGAAGACCTTCTCTATTCCCTTATGCTGGAGAGCCACAACGACACAGCGGTGGCGCTGGCAGAGACGGTGGGAGGCAGCGTGGAAGGCTTCGCCGGGAAAATGAATGAGAAGGCAAAGCAGCTTGGGCTTACGGATACCCATTTCGTGACGCCCAACGGACTGGACGGCGAGGATGAGGGAGGGACACATCACACCACCGCCGAGGATCTGGCTGCAATCATGCGCTACTGCGTGATGGAGTCACCCAAGAAGGAAGAATTTTTGGAGATCACGGAGGCTCCTTCCCATACGTTTACAGATCTTGCGGGGGAAAGAAGCTATACGGCAGTCAACCACAACGCCTTCCTTACCATGATGGAGGGTGCGCTGAGCGGAAAGACCGGGTACACCAACGAGGCAGGGTATTGTTATGTGGGAGCCCTAAGGCAGGATGAACGGACCTACATTGTGGCGCTTTTAGGCTGCGGCTGGCCGAACAACAGGAACTATAAATGGAGCGATTCCAAAAGGCTGTTCCAGTACGGTCTGGACAATTTCCATATGGAATCCGTGTCCAGGGAGATTTCCCTAGAACCGGTTGCCGTGGAGGACGGAGTCTTTGAGGATTCCGGGATCGGGGAGCAGGTTTGGGTAGAATTGGAGGAAGAAGACAAAGGGGAGATCTCCCTTCTTCTCTCGGAAAAAGATGAACTAAAACTTGTCCTATTGCTTCCCCGTCGGCTGAAGGCGCCCATCAGGCAGGGAGAGAAAGTGGGGGAGATCCGGTATCTCCTGAACGGTGAGGTTTTGTGCAGCCATGATGTGACGGCGAAGGAGGATGTGGAACAGATCGGCTGGCGGTGGTGTATGGAGAAAGTGGCGGAACGATATTTAATGAAAGAAAAAAAGCAGACATAGATAGAAAATGTTAAAAAAGTGACAAAATACTTGATATTTGTTCCAAAACGGTCTAAAATTAGAATTGGCTGAAATTTGATTTCAACGTAAAGGACGTTGAAAAAACAAAATTTAAGAATATTCAAATGGAGGGCTTAGAATGAGTACAACATCACAAAGCTTGGCAAGCAAGAGAATCGACGCTCTGCTTGATGAGAACAGTTTTGTTGAAATCGGCGGGAACGTGACAGCCAGGTCCACGGATTTCAACATGCAGCAGAATGAGACTCCGGGTGATGGAGTCGTTACCGGTTACGGTGTGATTGACGGCAATCTGGTCTATGTCTACAGCCAGGATGCATCTGTGCTGGGAGGAACGATCGGGGAGATGCACGCAAAGAAGATCACAGCTCTTTATGATATGGCGATGAAGATGGGGGCTCCGGTGATCGGGCTGATCGACTGTGCCGGCATCCGTCTTCAGGAAGCAACCGACGCGTTGAATGCTTTCGGGGAGCTCTACCTGAAGGAGACCTTATCTTCCGGGGTGATCCCGCAGATCACGGCTGTATTCGGAAGCTGCGGGGGCGGGCTTGCGCTGGTTCCTGCTCTGACGGACTTCACCTTCATGGAGGAGAAGAAAGCAAAGCTTTTTGTGAACTCTCCCAACGCCCTGGACGGGAATGACGTATCCAAGTGCGACACTGCTTCGGCAAAATTCCAGAGCGAAGATACAGGGCTGGTGGATTTTGTCGGCAGCGAGGAGGAAATCTATGCCGGGATCCGGGAGCTGATCAATCTGATCCCGTCCAACAACGAGGATGATATGTCCTACGAAGAATGTACAGACGATCTGAACAGGGTATGCCAGGACCTGGAAAATGCAGTGGGAGATCCCTCCATAATCCTTTCCCAGATTTCTGACAATGGCGTTTATCTGGAAGCAAAGGCAGCCTATGCCAAGGAGATGGTGACGGCTTTCATCAAACTGAACGGAATGACCGTGGGAGCGGTTGCAAACCGCACAGAGGTTTACGACGGGGAAGGAAACAAGACGGAAGAGTTCCCATCCGTGCTGACCAGCAAAGGGGCGGAGAAAGCGGCAAAATTTGTCTCCTTCTGTGACGCCTTTGGCATTCCGGTGCTTACCCTTACCAATGTGACCGGCTTTAAGGCGGATATGCATTCGGAAAGAAAGATTGCCAATGCGGCAGCGAAGCTTACCTATGCCTTCGCAAATGCCACGGTTCCCAAGGTTAATGTTATCACAGGGAAGGCGTTCGGCAACGCATATACCGTCATGAACAGCAAGGCGTTGGGCACTGATATGACCTATGCCTGGGAAAACGCCCAGATTGGTATGATGGATGCGAAGCTGGCTGCAAAGATCATGTACGACGGTTCGGATATCGCTACCATCAACGAGAAAGCAGCAGAGTATGCCGCTCTGCAGTCCTCTGCCCTTTCCGCAGCAAAGAGAGGCTATGTGGACACCATCATAGAAGCAAAGGATACCAGAAAGTATGTGATCGGTGCCTTTGAAATGTTATTCACAAAAAGGGAAGACCGCCCGTCCAAAAAGCATGGCACGGTTTAAGTGAGGTGAATAATATGATAGGAAAAATGAGAAAAAGCTTAGTGGGAATGCTTCTGACCCTTATCATGCTGCTGATGCTGGGTACAAGCTGCCTGGCAGCCAACGACCGGGTGCTCACGGAGACTCAGATCGATTCCTTTAAAAGCAGCGCAGTCCAGCTGATCGAGCAGATCACTGCCTTCACCGATGAGGAGATTGAGCAGTACCTGGCGCAGAATGATGCCTTTACCAATTCAGCGCTGAATTCCTGGACCGGCGCCCGGGATGAGCTGGGAGCTTATCAGGAAGTGGGAGACCAGGAAGTGGAGGTGGACGGAAACAACGTGATTATCACATCAGACGTCACCTTCGAGGACAAGACGGCATCTGTGGAACTGATCGCAGACCTGTCTGAGGGTACCTTGACCAGCATGGCATTTAACGTCAACTATACGCTTGGAGAAAAGATGGCGCAGGCAGCTATGAATACGGTTCTGGGGCTGGGCGTTGTGTTCCTGATTCTGTTCTTCCTGTGCTTTATCATTGGCTTGTTTAAATATGTGAAGCCTTTGGAGGAAAGATTTTCCAAGAAGGAAGAAGAACCGGAGGACCAGGCTCCTGTCCCTGCTCCCGTTCCGATTGTGGAAGAAGAGGCAAGCGACGATGAGGAGCTGGTAGCAGTGATCGCGGCAGCCATCGCAGCTTATGAAGGGACGTCAACGGATGGCTTTGTCGTTCGTTCGATTCGAAAATCCAGTGGGAATAAATGGAAAAGATCGTAAACTAGGAGGAAAAATCATGAAGACTTATACAATTACCGTGAATGGAACCGCATATGATGTAACCGTTGAGGAAGGAACCGGCACTACCACTCCGGCACCAGCAAAAGCACTGGCGCCCAAAGCAGCACCGAAGGCCGCTCCCAAAGCCGAAGCACCGGCAGCGGAAGGCGCAGGCAGCATTAAGATCACGGCACAGACCGCAGGAAAGGTTTGCCAGATCGCTGCCAGCGTGGGACAGACCGTAAAGCCGGGTGATCCCGTGGTCGTGGTGGAATCTATGAAAATGGAGATCCCGGTCGTGGCTCCCCAGGACGGTACTGTGGCGAGCATTGACGTGGCAGTGGGTGATGCAGTAGAGATCGGCGCCATTCTGGCAACGATGAACTAATTGTACTGGAGGTAGAAACATGTCATTTATAGATACATTGTCGAATCTGATTCATCAGACGGCCTTCTTCAATCTGACATGGGGTAACTACCTGATGATATTGATTGCGTGCGTATTTTTGTACCTGGCAATCCGCAAAGGTTTCGAACCCCTGTTGCTGCTGCCGATCGCGTTTGGTATGCTTCTGGTGAATATTTATCCTGATATTATGTACACTGCAGAGGAAGCCTCCAATGGAGTTCCGGGACTCTTTCAGGTATTCTATGTGTTGGATGAATGGAGCGTCCTGCCGTCCCTGATCTTCATGGGCGTAGGCGCGATGACGGACTTTGGACCGCTGATCGCCAATCCCAAGAGCTTCCTGATGGGCGCGGCTGCACAGCTTGGCATTTATGTCGCTTATTTCCTTGCCATCCTGCTGGGCTTCAACGGAGCAGCAGCTGCCGCGATTTCTATTATCGGAGGCGCTGACGGACCGACTTCCATCTTCCTGGCAGGAAAGCTGGGGCAGACGGCTCTGCTTGGACCCATCGCCGTGGCAGCTTATTCCTATATGTCGCTGGTGCCGATCATCCAGCCGCCAATCATGAAGCTTCTGACCACAGAGGAGGAGAGAAAGATCCGGATGGAACAGCTTCGTCCCGTTTCCAAGCTGGAGAAGATCCTGTTCCCCATTGTCATTACCGTTGTGGTCTGCCTGCTTCTGCCCACCACGGCACCGCTGGTAGGTATGCTGATGCTGGGCAACCTTTTCCGGGAGTCCGGCGTGGTAAAACAGCTGACAGAGACCGCTTCCAACGCCCTGATGTATATCGTGGTAATTCTTTTGGGAACCTCCGTTGGCGCATCCACCAGCGCGGAGGCATTCCTGAATCTGGATACCTTGAAAATCGTATTCCTAGGACTGGTGGCTTTCGCCTTTGGTACTGCCGGAGGCGTCCTGCTCGGAAAGCTGATGAACAAGATTTCGGGAGGAAAGATCAATCCGCTGATCGGTTCAGCCGGTGTATCTGCCGTGCCTATGGCGGCACGTGTGTCCCAGAAAGTGGGGGCAGAGGCAGACCCGACCAACTTCCTTCTGATGCACGCCATGGGGCCGAATGTGGCAGGCGTTATCGGTACTGCCGTAGCGGCAGGCGTATTCATGGCGATCTTCGGGGTATAAGCTTACCAGATGAAAATTTTATGGAGGTAATATCATGTCTGAAACTGCAAAAAAACCCATTAAAATTACAGAGACCATTCTCCGTGATGCGCATCAGTCCCTGATCGCCACCAGGATGACGACAGAACAGATGCTTCCGATCATTGATACGATGGATAAGGTAGGCTACCATTCCGTAGAATGCTGGGGTGGTGCAACCTTTGACGCGTCTTTACGTTTCCTGAAGGAGGATCCGTGGGACAGGCTCCGCAAGTTCCGTGCTGGCTTTAAGCACACAAAGCTGCAGATGCTCTTCCGCGGGCAGAATATTCTGGGATACCGTCCCTACGGCGACGATGTGGTAGAATATTTCGTACAGAAATCCATTGCCAACGGAATCGACATTATCCGTATTTTCGACTGTCTCAACGACCTTCGCAATCTCCAGACGGCAGTGAAGGCAGCCAACAAAGAGAAAGGGCATGCCCAGGTGGCGTTGTCCTACACTCTGGGAGACGCCTACACGTTGGAATACTGGACCAAGCTTGCCAAGGATGTGGAGGAGATGGGAGCCGATTCCATCTGCATCAAGGATATGGCAGGGCTTCTGCTTCCCTATGAGGCAACCAAGCTTGTGACAGCCCTGAAGCAGGCTGTGAAGATCCCCATCCAGCTCCATACCCACTATACTTCGGGCGTGGCATCCATGACGTACTTAAAAGCAGTGGAGGCAGGTATTGATGTGATCGACACCGCAATCTCCCCCTTTGCCTTGGGAACCTCTCAGCCGGCGACCGAGGTCATGGTGGAAACCTTCCGGGGAACGGAGTACGACTCCGGGCTGGATCAGAAGCTTTTGGCTGAGATCGCCGACTATTTCCGTCCGATCCGCGACAAAGCGCTGGAAAGCGGGCTTCTGAACCCCAAGAATCTGGGTGTCAATATCAAGACGTTGCTGTACCAGGTGCCGGGAGGCATGCTTTCTAATTTGACCAGCCAGCTGAAAGAACAGCACGCTGAGGACAAATTCTACGAGGTGCTGGAGGAGGTTCCGCGAGTGAGAAAGGATCTGGGCGAACCGCCTCTGGTTACCCCATCCTCCCAGATCGTGGGTACGCAGGCAGTGTTCAATGTCCTTGCAGGCGAGAGATACAAGATGGTGACCAAGGAGACCAAGGATGTCCTTTCCGGAAAGTATGGAGCGACTGTGAAGCCCTTCAACCCGGAAGTACAGAAAAAGTGCATCGGAGATGCCGAGGTGATCACCTGCCGTCCGGCAGACCTGATTCCGGACGAACTGGATACCCTGCGAAGCGAGATGGCACAGTACGAGGAGCAGCCTGAGGATGTCTTGACCTACGCGCTCTTCCCGCAGGTGGCTACGGAATTCTTCAAGTACAGGGAAGCCCAGGAGACCAAAGTGGATCCCACGGTCGCTGACACCAAGAACAAAGCATATCCGGTATAAGCCGATAGGAAGCTTTTTGGAAACTAAGGGCTGCCGCTTTGATGGAGAAAAGTCAAAGCGGCAGCCTTTCGTTCTTTCATTGCAGGAATGGGAAATTCAGGCTATAATAAGTCCCGGAGAATGATACGAAAACAGGAGGGAATCATGTCAGAAAACGATGGAAAGAAAGTGATCGTCATCGGCGGCGGGGCGGCAGGGATGTTCGCGGCTGTCACGGCGGCAGGGCGGGGGAAAGAGGTGACCCTCTATGAAAAAAACGAAAAGCTGGGGAAAAAGCTCTATATCACAGGGAAAGGGCGCTGCAACCTGACCAACGCCTGCGATGTGGAGGAGTTGTTCCAAAATGTATGTACGAATCCCAAATTTCTGTACAGCGCCTTCTATGGATTTGACAATCAGCAGGCAATTGATTTTTTTGAAACCCATGGGATGAGGACCAAGACAGAGAGAGGCGGAAGGGTGTTCCCGCTCTCCGACCACTCCTCCGATGTGATCGGGACACTTGTCCGCGCCATGACGGAGTTGGGAGTGAAGGTCTGTCTGAACCAGGAGGTCAGGGAGCTTTTGATCGAGGAACAGACAGTTGTGGGCGTGCTCCTTGCAGACGGAAGAAAGCAGTACGCCGACCGTGTGATCGTGACCACGGGCGGCTTGTCCTATCCGAGCACCGGTTCCACCGGGGACGGCTACCGGTTTGCCAGGGAGGCAGGGCATAAGGTCACGGAGTTATCTCCGTCCCTGGTTCCCATGAATGTGTTGGAGGAGGATGCCAAACGGCTACAGGGACTTTCCCTGAAAAATGTGGAAGTCACGTTAAGCGCGGGGAAAAAGAAGCTGTATCAGGGCTTTGGGGAGATGATGTTCACCCATTTCGGAGTGACAGGACCTTTGATCTTAAGTGCCAGCAGCTTTGTGGCGAAAAAATATCAGGGACAGCCGCTCTCCTTGTCGATCGACTTAAAGCCTGCCCTTTCCGTGGAACAGCTGGACGGAAGGCTTCTTAGGGAATTCGGGGAAGCGAAGAATCGGCAGTTTAAAAATACGCTGAGCAGTTTGTTCCCTGCCAAGCTGATCCCCATTATGATCGAACGCTCCCAGATTGCGCCGGAAAAGAGGATTCATGAGATATCCAGGGAAGAAAGAAGAAATTTTATAGAAAAAATTAAGAAATTTCAGTTGACCGTAACGGGCCTTAGAGATTATAATGAGTCTATTATAACCAGAGGTGGGGTTTCTGTGAAGGAGATTCATCCCTCCACCATGGAATCCAAGCTGGTTGCAAATCTGTTCTTCGCAGGGGAAGTGCTGGATGTGGACGCGCTGACCGGAGGTTTCAATCTTCAGATTGCCTGGTCCACAGGGTACGCTGCGGGAATGGGAGTCTAGGAGGTTGTAAATGGGATTTAACATTGCGATTGATGGTCCTGCCGGAGCCGGGAAGAGTACCATCGCCAGGAGAGCCGCAGAGGAGCTTGGCTTTGTCTATGTGGACACTGGCGCGATGTACCGGGCGATAGCAGTGTATCTTTTGCAAAAAGGAATTCCCCCGGAGGAAAAGGAACAGGTGGAAGCGGCTGTGAAGGAGATACAGGTTTCCATCGCCTATGAGGAGGGGGAACAGCAAGTATTGCTGAACGGTGAGAATGTCACATCTTGGCTCCGCAGGGAAGAGGTGGGGCGGATGGCTTCCTCCGTGTCTGCGATACCTGCCGTGAGACAGGCGCTTTTTGAACTTCAAAGGAGTCTGGCGGAAAAAGAAGACGTGATCATGGACGGAAGAGATATCGGCACTGCCATACTTCCGAATGCGGAGCTGAAGATTTATCTCACCGCCAGCGTGGAGACGAGAGCCAGAAGACGCTGCCTGGAATTATCCCAGAAGGGAGAAGAGGCAGATCTGGCTGAGGTGGAGAAGGATATCCGGGAACGGGACGAGCGGGATATGAACCGGGAAACGGCGCCGCTGCGCCAGGCTCCCGATGCCATTTATCTGGATACCTCACACATGACGATCGAGGAGGTTGTCGGGAAGATCAAGACTCTCTGCCAGAGGAGGCGGCAGTGTGAAGGTTAAGACAGCGAAAAGCGCCGGCTTTTGCTTTGGTGTCAGGCGTGCGGTGGACAAGGTCTACCAGCAGGCTGCAATCGAAGGAAAACAGGTATACACCTACGGCCCGATCATCCACAATGAGGAAGTGGTGAAGGATCTGGAGAATAGAGGTGTGCGGGTGCTCCATTCGGAACAGGAGCTTGCGGATCTGGAGAATGGGACGGTGATTATCCGCTCCCACGGTGTGCCGGAACGCATCTACCATATAATAGAAGAAAAAAATCTGGAACTGGTGGACGCTACCTGCCCATTCGTCAAGAAAATTCACAAAATTGTCAGGGAACAAAGTCAGAATGGCAAGGATATTGTCATTATTGGAAACAAGGATCATCCGGAAGTGGAAGGGATCGTTGGATGGTGCAGCACGAAAGCTTTTGTGCTGAAAACCGAAGAAGAGGCGGAAACATTCACGTATTCCGGTGGAAAATCCCTCTGTATTGTATCCCAAACGACATTTAATTACAAGAAATTTAATAAATTAGTTGAAATTCTGGCGAAAAAGGGTTATGATATACTTGTTTTAAATACGATTTGCAATGCGACGGAAGAAAGACAAAAGGAAGCGCAGCAGATTGCAAGTGAGGTTGATGCTATGATTGTCATTGGAGGCAGGCATAGCAGCAACACTCAGAAGCTATTTGAAATATGTAATCAAGAATGTGAAAATACTTACTATATACAGACACTAGAGGATTTGGATGTGCATTCGCTACAATCCATGAGTTGCGTAGGTATTACCGCAGGGGCTTCAACCCCATACAATATAATTGAGGAGGTTCAAAACAATGTCAGAAATGAGCTTTGAACAAATGCTGGATGAGTCATTTAAAACAATTCATAATGGAGAGGTAGTCGAAGGTACGGTTATCGATGTGAAAGATGACGAGATCATCCTGAATATAGGTTGCAAAGCAGACGGTATCATTACAAAGAATGAGTACACCAATGATTCCAGCGTGAATTTAAAAGACATCATTCATGTAGGCGATACGATGGAAGCGAAGGTACTGAAGGTGAATGACGGAGAGGGGCAGATCCTGCTGACCTACAAACGTCTGGCTGCTGAGAAAGGCAACAAACGCCTGGAAGAGGCATTCGAGAACCATGAAGTCCTGAAAGCCCCGGTAACCCAGGTACTGGACGGTGGTTTGAGCGTTGTTGTGGATGAGGCAAGGGTATTCATTCCGGCAAGCCTGGTATCCGATACTTACGAGAAGAATCTCGGCAAATATGCCGGACAGGAGATTGAGTTCGTGATCAGCGAGTTCAATCCCAGAAGAAGAAGGATCATCGGCGACCGTAAACAGCTTTTGGTTGCAAAGAAAGCTGAGATGCAGAAAGAACTCTTCGAGAGGATCCATGTGGGTGACGTGGTAGAAGGCGTCATCAAGAATGTGACCGATTTCGGCGCATTCATCGACCTGGGCGGAGCGGACGGTCTGCTTCATATCTCTGAGATGTCCTGGGGACGTGTCGAGAATCCCAAGAAGCTGTTCAAAGTAGGCGAGAAGCTGAAAGTCCTCATCAAGGACATCAGCGGGGACAAGATTGCCTTGAGCCTGAAATTCGAAGATCAGAATCCGTGGCTGACAGCCAGTGAGAAATATGCAGTCGGCAACGTCGTGACAGGCCGTGTTGCCCGTATGACTGATTTCGGTGCTTTCGTGGAGCTGGAGCCGGGTGTGGATGCACTGCTTCATGTTTCCCAGATCGCACACGAACATGTGGACAAGCCGTCCGATGTATTGACCGTTGGACAGGAGATTACCGCAAAGGTAGTGGATTTCAACGGAGAAGAAAAGAAAATCAGCCTGAGCGTGAAAGCGCTTCAGCCGAAATCCGTTCCTGCAGAAGAGGAAGCTTCAGAGGAGGAATAATAGTAACCCGAAAAGGAAAAGGATATTGCAGGCTTCTGTAATATCCTTTTTTTGTGGGTGGCCACTGAACGAAGGGACAGGAGATGCCTGTCACAGATCGTTCAGGACGTTTTTTAGATAGGTATCCATCAGCGCTTGATTGTCCATCATTTGTTTGTCGCACAAGAGAAAATAGGGCTTCGTATTGTATTCCTGGGCAAAGACCGGCTGAGAGAATGGTTCTTTCTGGATCAGGAAGAACCCGTTTTTTTTCACATAACAGTTGGATGCTTTGGCGGGCTGGCGGTATTCCTTTTCCACATAGGAAGCCACGCTTTTGTGGACCGCCATATCTTCGAGGGGGAGATAATAGTAATCTTTGTAGTTTTTGAAGAAATACTTCATAGTCCCGAAGCGGCCTTCGACGGACATGGAAAACTGGTTCTTCTCCCCGGATACATAGGCAAAAGGATAGTGGTGGGAAAAAGCCTTGGGAAAAGGGCGTTGGCACTTCCCATGGACGACCAGGGATCCCCTGGAGTGGTCTGTTTCTTTGATTTCTGCGGAGTAAATGGAGAAATTTCCATCCAGAAAGTCCAGGTAGGAGAGTAAGGGCAGCAGCAGGGGAAGGCAGGTCAGGTCATTGTCATTCCCGGTGCGCCGGATCCCCAGGTACTGTTCCAGGCAGGCTTGGGACAGATGGGGCAGCCCCAGCAGTTTCTTTAAGGGGGCAAACAAGCGGTAGAGATCCAGCTGTCTCTTTTCCTTGAGGGGAGAGGAAAGCTGGTAACGCTTCAGCCTCTTTTCCAGGACTGGGATATCAAAGCTGCTGCCATTGTAATGGACGAGGCAGGTGCTGCTGCCAAGGAAAGAGAGGAAGTCCTGGAGCATCGATGCTTCCTCGCCCTTGTCAGGAAGCCACTGCCGCACCTGCCAGCCATTGGCAGTGTGACGTATGATCCCCAAATACAGAATAGGACGGTCAGCGCGCCCGAAGGCTTGCGTCTCCAGGTCCAGAAAGAGGACATCCTCCTCCCGGTATCCGTCAGGCAGCGGGCAGGGAAGCTGATGGAAAAGGTGAGTTTCTTGTATGGTCA
>DVFT01000207.1 GCA_018713105.1 Candidatus Limivivens merdigallinarum
TTTACATTACCGATTCCACCTGTGAGCCCAGTATGATCTCCGGCAAGACAGAGTCCGACGCAACCGCCGAGTTCGCTCTGGGTGAGGCTGTCTTCTATCAGAATGGTACTTGGGCATATGCCAATATTATGGACAACACAGACAGCCTGACCGACGAGGATCTGGGGATGCTTCCAATCTACATTGGAGTAGAGGGTGAGGAAAATCAGGGGCTTTGCACAGGTTCTGAGAACTACTGGTGTGTAAATAAGAACGCTTCCGAGGAAGACATTCAGGCAACTCTGGATTTCCTGACCTGGGTCATCACCAGCGAAACCGGAAAAACCGCTCTCTCCGAGAAAATGGGCTTTGTCACTCCGTTCAGCACCTTCACCGAGGAAGATCAAGTTGTGAACCCGCTGGTAACCATCTCCAACCAGTACATCGAAGACGGCAAAGAGCCGGTTGCATGGAACTTTACTACGATGCCTTCTGAGAACTGGAAGAACGGCGTAGGCAGCGCACTTCTTGAATACGCGCAGGGAACCGGCGAATGGGACGGCGTTGTGACCGCATTCGTAGACGGCTGGGCAACGGAGTATGCTGCAGCAAATGCAGAATAAAGAAGATTAGAGCAAAACGAGAAAATCATTGGGGCGGGCGAGTTTTCGCCTGCCCTTTCTATACGGCGGGATTCTTTTTCCTCGCGGATCAAGTCACGCCGTCTGCATCATAAACGCCTCTTAGGCGTAGGAGGGAACTATGGAAAAAGCGATTAAACGATATGCACCGATTTTTGTGCTTCCTACAATGATAGCATTCACCATTGGATTTATTGTACCCTTTGCGATGGGAGTGTATCTGTCCTTCTGCAAATTTACCACGGTGACAGATGCCAAATGGATTGGGCTGGATAATTATGTGAAAGCGTTCACAGATCCGGAATTCGGCCACGCGTTTTTGTTTACGGCGTGTTTCACGATCTTAAGCGTGGTGCTCATCAACGTTCTGGCATTTGCGGTAGCGATGTTTCTGACCAAGAAAATCCGCGGACGAAATATTTTCCGTACCGTATTCTTTATGCCGAACCTGATCGGCGGCATTATCCTGGGATATGTATGGCAGCTTCTGTTAAACGGCATCCTGGGAATGTTTCAGAGAACGCTGACTTACGCCTCCGTTTACGGGTTTTTCGGCCTGTTGATTCTGATGTGCTGGCAGCAGGTGGGATACATGATGATCATCTACATTGCAGGAATCCAGAATATTCCGGGAGAATTGATTGAGGCGGCAAAGATTGACGGGGCGAATCCCAAACAGATCCTCCGCAGCGTGACGATTCCGATGGTGATGCCGTCCATTACGATCTGTACGTTCCTGACGCTGACCAACTCCTTCAAGCTGTTTGACCAGAACCTGGCGCTGACCAACGGCGAGCCGTCCAATATGTCCCAGATGCTGGCATTAAACATTTTTGAAACCTTCTACGGAAGAACCGGCTGGGAAGGCGTCGGACAGGCGAAGGCAGTCATCTTCTTTGTACTGGTTGCCTTGATCGCAGTGACACAGAATTATCTTACCAGGAGGAAGGAGGTTCAGCAGTAATGAATACACGGAAACCAAAACATGGAACCCTGATCACAGTGATTTTTACGGTGATTTCCCTGGCGTATATTTACCCCATCGTGCTGGTGCTCATCAATTCCTTTAAGAAAAAACCGTTTATCAGCCGGAATCCATTCGGGATTCCCACAGGGAAACAGTTTGTCGGCTTAGAAAACTATATAAACGGCGTGGAAAAGATCGGATTTTTCCAGGCATTCGGATGGACGGTATTTATTACCGTAGGCTCGGTGCTGGTAATCATTCTCTGTACCTCCATGTGTGCCTGGTATATCAACCGGGTCAAGACGGCGGCCACGAAGGCGATCTACTATGCCTGTCTGTTTGCCATGGTCGTACCCTTCCAGATGGAGATGTTTACCTTGTCCAAGATCGCCAATCTGATGAAACTGAACAATCCCTGGGGGCTGATCGTGATTTATCTGGGATTTGGAGCAGGGCTTGCGGTGTTTATGTTCAGCGGGTTTGTGAAATCCATTCCCTTGGAGATCGAGGAGGCTGCCATGATCGACGGATGCACGCCCCTTCAGACTTTCTTCAAGGTAGTCCTTCCCATCATGAAGCCTACCTGTATCACGGTGGCAATCCTTCAGGCAATGTGGATCTGGAACGACTATCTGCTGCCATATCTGGTGTTGGATCTCAGGAAATACAAGACGATCCCCATTGCCATCCAATACCTGAAGGGTGGATATGGAACTGTGGACATGGGAGCTATGATGGGCGTCCTGGTGCTGGCGATCATCCCGATTATCGTTTTCTATCTGGCATGCCAGAAATATATCATCGAAGGCGTTGTGGCAGGAGCTGTGAAAGGCTGAAAATTGGTGGTTGCAAAAGAAGGGAAATAAAGCTACAATAAAGAGAAACTTAAGAAACCAGAAATATTTGGAGGAGAAAAGATGAGAGCATGCGGAATGTTGCTTCCCATTGCAAGCCTGCCCTCGAAGTACGGCATTGGAGCTTTTTCAAAAAGCGCCTATAGGTTCGTGGATATGCTTGAGATGGCAGGACAGAGTTATTGGCAGATTCTGCCGCTGGGACCTACCAGCTATGGAGATTCTCCTTATCAGTCTTTTTCTACGTTTGCAGGAAATCCCTACTTTATCGATCTGGAGCAGTTGATCGAGGAAGGGCTCCTGACAGAGGAGGAATGTGACGAGTGTGACTTCGGGGAGGATCCCCGATACGTGGACTATGGAAAGATTTATCAATACCGGTTCCAGATCCTGAAGAAGGCGTTCGAACGGAGCCGGATCACAGAGGATTCCGATTATCAGGAATTCTGTGAGAGCAATGAAAGCTGGCTTCGGGATTATGCCCTTTATATGGCGCTGAAGAACCGATTCGGAGGCGTGAGCTGGAATGAATGGGAGGAGCCTTTGAGAAACCGCGAGGAGAAGGCGATCGAGGAGGCGATGGAGGACTGCAGAGATGAGATTGCATTTTATCAGTACCTTCAGTATCTCTTCCTGGTTCAGTGGAAGAAACTGAAAGGCTATGCCAACGAAAAAGGGATCCAGATCATCGGGGATATCCCGATCTATGTGGCGTTTGACAGCGCCGATACCTGGTCAGCGCCGGAGATGTTCCAGTTTGACGAGAACCGGGAACCGGTTGCAGTGGCAGGATGCCCGCCGGACGGGTTTTCCGCCACCGGACAGCTGTGGGGAAACCCGCTTTATGACTGGGGATATCACGAAAAGACCGGGTTTGCATGGTGGATCCGGAGGATCGATTACTGCTTTCAGCTCTACGATGTGGTGAGGATCGACCATTTCCGGGGATTTGACGAATACTATTCCATCCCCTACGGGGACAAGACGGCGGAATTCGGCCATTGGGAGAAAGGACCGGGAATCAAGCTTTTTGAAGCATTGAAGAGGGAGCTTGGAGATCTTCCGGTGATTGCGGAGGATTTGGGTTTTTTGACGCCGTCGGTGTTGAAGCTGGTAAAGGATACCGGCTATCCGGGCATGAAGGTGTTGGAATTTGCGTTTGATTCCAGGGAGGAGAGTGACTATCTTCCCCATACCTACCCGAGAAACTGTGTGGTTTACACGGGAACCCATGACAATCAGACCGTGGCGGCGTGGTACCGGGAACTGCGGGGGCAGGACAAGGTCTTTGCCATGGATTATATGAATCTCTATGACAGGGACGAGGATCAGATCTATATGGAATTCGTCCGCGCAGCGCTGGCAAGCGTGGCGGATACGGCAATCATACCGGTACAGGATTATCTGGGGCTCGGCAGTGAGGCGAGGATCAACACGCCGTCTACGCTGGGCGAGAACTGGAAATGGAGAATGCTTGAGGGGGAGATCACAGAAAAAAAGGTGAAGGAAATCCGGAGACTTGCGAAGATCTACGGAAGACTGAAGCCGGGAAAGAGGCAAAATGCCTGAAGACAGAAAAGAGGCGGATTTATGGCAAGTATGAACATCAAGGATATCGCGAAGATCTGTGGTGTGGGAGTCAGCACGGTCTCCAGGGCGCTGAATAACCATCCGGATATCAGCCCGCAGACCAGAGAGCGGATCATGCAGGCCATGAAGGAGCACAATTATGTCCCCAACAACAGTGCGAGAAACCTAAAACGCCAGGATGCCAGGACCATTGCCGTCCTGGTAAAAGGGATCAACAATCCTTTTTTCAGTTCCATGATCCAGGTATTTGAGGAAGAAATCCAAAAGAAGCGGTATGCCCTGGTGCTGCAGCATGTGGACGAGTGGCAGGATGAGATTGATGTGGCGATGGAGCTGGAAAAGGAGAAACGGCTGAACGGTATTGTATTTCTGGGCGGATTCTTTTCCCACTCCGAGGAACGTCTGCAGAAGATCCCGGTTCCCTTCGTCCTTAGCACCATCGGGATCCTGGATCAGAAGCACAAATCGGACTATGCCTCCGTGTGCGTGGACGATGTGGCGGAGAGCTATAAGATGACGGATTATCTGATCCAAAAGGGGCATCAAAGGATCGCCATCCTCTGTTCCAGCACAGATGACGCCAGCATCGGCGCCCTGAGGCTGGAAGGATACCGGATGGCGCTGAAAGAGCACGGAATCCCTCTTCGGGAAGAGCTGGTCCGCCATATGCATCGGGACGTGGACAGCTATTCCATGAAGACCGGCTATGAACAGACCCGGGAGCTCTTGAAGGAAGGGGTAGAGTTTACTGCCATCTATGCCATTTCGGACAGTATGGCCATCGGCGCCTGCAGGGCGCTGATCGATGCAGGAAAGCGGGTACCGGAGGACATCTCCCTGGCAGGTTTTGACGGCACGGAGATGGCAGCCTACTATCATCCGGCAATCTGTACGGTGCGCCAGCCTGCGGAGGAAATGGCGCGGGCTACCATCAAGATGCTGTTCGACATGCTGAAGAAAAAGAGCAGGGTTCAGCAGAGGATTTTTGAAGGAACACTGGTGGAAGGGGAGTCCGTGGCAGATAACGAGCCAAATCCGGTTTCCCACGCAGGTATGAGATGAACAGCAGCCTGCGGTAAGCGAATGCTCCCTAAACTAAGCACGCAAGAGCCGTCTCCTG
The DNA here is from genome assembly GCA_018713105.1 of Candidatus Limivivens merdigallinarum. Classification (GTDB taxonomy): domain Bacteria; phylum Bacillota; class Clostridia; order Lachnospirales; family Lachnospiraceae; genus Limivivens; species Limivivens merdigallinarum. The sequence goes on from DVFT01000207.1 coordinate 5,152, forward strand.
AGTGATTTACAGGAGAACAGGCAGGGGCGTGCTTTTTTTGTGCCGTATGGATGGGCAGCTCGTTTGCCAAAGAATGGGGATATCCGATGGGTAACGGTGTTGAACGTCTTGTGGACGTTTGTTTAGCGCCGACCGTAGCAGAAGACCAGAGAGTGCCGAAGTCACGGGCTGAGCGGGAATGAGCCGTTGACAAGAAAAAGCAAATAGCATAAAATAGACAAGAATATAGAACAGCAGCTTATGAGAGGACGAAGGAAAGCTTTGGAGGTAACGGATGGGAATCATTGAAGCGGCAAAGCTGGTTTTTGAATACAAGAAATACAACGAGGAGGGTCAGGTGGAGGATACCGTGCGCGCTGTGGACGGCGTGGACCTGGATGTAAAAAAAGGGGATTTCATCGCGATCTTAGGGCATAATGGCTCTGGGAAATCCACTCTGGCAAAGCACATCAACGCAATCCTGCTTCCCACAGAGGGAACCCTCTATGTGGACGGGAAAGACACCAAGGATCCGGAGAACCTCTGGACGGTGAGGGAGACTGCAGGCATGGTATTCCAGAACCCCGACAATCAGATCATCGGTTCCGTGGTGGATGAGGATGTGGGGTTTGGACCGGAGAACATGGGCGTCCCCACAGAGGAGATCTGGCAGAGAGTGGAGGAGAGCCTCCGATCTGTTGGAATGTGGGAATACCGCAATTCCTCTCCCAACAAGCTGTCAGGAGGACAAAAGCAACGGGTGGCGATCGCAGGAGTGATGGCGATGCATCCGAAGTGTATTGTCCTGGACGAACCCACCGCCATGCTGGACCCCAATGGCAGGAAAGAGGTCATCCGGGCAGTGCGGGCGCTGAATCAGGTGGAAGAGATCACGATCATTCTGATCACCCACTATATGGAGGAGGTCATCTATGCGGACAAGGTGATCGTCATGGATGAAGGAAAGGTCGTGATGCAGGGAACGCCCCGGGAGATTTTTTCCCAGGTGGATACCTTGAAGCATTACAGGCTGGATGTCCCGCAGGTGACGCTGCTTGCCTACGAGCTTAAGAAAGCAGGGCTTCATCTGCCGGACGGCATCTTGAGTATAAAGGAATTGGTGGATTGCTTATGTCAATTAAAATCGAACAGTTAAGCCATATTTACGGGGAAGGGAATGCCTTTGAGAGAAAGGCGCTGGACAACATCAGCCTGGAAATTCCCGACGGGCAGTTTATCGGGATCATTGGGCATACCGGCTCCGGGAAATCCACGCTGATCCAGCATCTGAACGGTCTGCTCCGCGGGACTTCCGGTAAGATCTATTATAATAAGGAAGATATCTATCAGGAAGGCTACAATATGAAGAATCTCCGAAGCAAGGTGGGATTGGTCTTTCAGTATCCGGAATATCAGCTTTTTGAGATCGATGTGTTTACGGATGTGTGTTTCGGTCCCAAGAATCTGGGGCTTTCCAAGGAAGAGATCGAAGAACGTGCGCGGGAAGCCTTGACGCTGGTGGGCTTGGGAGAGGAGTTTTACAAGAAATCTCCTTTTGAGCTTTCCGGCGGGGAGAAGAGGAGAGTAGCCATAGCAGGGATCCTGGCGATGCACCCGGAGGTGGTGGTTTTAGACGAACCGACCGCCGGGCTGGATCCGAAAGGAAGGGATGAGATCCTGGATCAGATTGCCAGCCTTCATGAGAAGCAAAAGATCACGGTCATCCTGGTATCCCACAGCATGGAGGATGTGGCAAAATACGTGGAACGGCTCATTGTGATGAGCAAAGGGCGCATACTCTTTGACGATACACCGCGGGAGGTGTTCCGCCATTATAAGGAGCTTGAAAAGGTAGGGCTGGCGGCTCCGCAGGTGACCTATGCAGTGAGAGGGCTTGAGGAGCAGGGCTTTGACATTGAGACGGATGTGACGACGGTGATGGAAGCCAGAGACGCGATTTTGGAGGCGATGAAAAAGCCGGTGAGGAGGAAAGCATGATTCGAGACATTACCATAGGGCAGTATTACCCGGTGGATTCCCCCATACACAGGCTGGATCCCAGGGTAAAATTATTGGGGACACTGCTCTTTATCATCTCCCTGTTCTTGTTCCGCTCTTTTCTGGTGTATGTGGTGGCGGCAGTTTTCCTGGCTGGGGTGATCCGGGCATCGAAGGTTCCGTTCCGCTTTATGGTCAAGGGGTTAAAGGCGGTTTTTCTCCTCTTGATGATCACCGTGGTGTTTAACCTGTTTCTGACGCCGGGGACTACGCTGATTCAGATCTGGAGGCTGCGTATTACCGTGGAAGGGGTCAGACAGGCGGTGTTTATGGCAATTCGTTTAAGCTTCCTGATTGTGGGTTCCTCGGTCATGACGTTGACCACCACGCCCAATCATCTGACGGACGGTCTGGAAAAGGGGCTTGGATTTTTGAACAAAGTCCATGTGCCGGTGCATGACGTGGCGATGATGATGTCCATCGCGCTGCGGTTTATCCCGATCCTTTTGGAGGAAACGGACAAGATCATGAAAGCGCAGCAGGCAAGAGGCGCCGACTTTGACAGCGGGAATCTGATCCAAAAGGCGAAGAGCATGGTTCCGCTTCTGGTTCCGCTGTTTATCTCCGCGTTTCGCCGAGCCAATGATCTGGCAATGGCGATGGAGGCGAGAGGATACCGGGGCGGAGAGGGCAGGACAAAGATGAAGCCCCTTGTTTACAAAAAACAGGATAAGGCGGCTTATCTGATCTTGCTGATCTATCTGGCAGCCATGATTGTGGTGGGCAGAACCGCGCCGTTTTAGAGGTGGAAGATGAGAAGAATAAAATTGATTGTCGCCTACGACGGGACCAACTATTGCGGCTGGCAGGTTCAGCCCAATGGAAATTCCGTCCAGGCAGAGCTTGAGAGACATTTGAGCGATCTCTTGAAGGAGGAAATTCGGATCACGGGAGCCAGCCGCACCGATGCAGGGGTGCATGCACTGGGTAATGTGGCGGTCTTTGACACCAATGCCAGGATGCCGGCGGAGAAGGTATCCTTTGCTTTAAATACCAGGCTTCCGGCAGATATCCGGATCCAGGATTCCTGTGAAGTTCCCATGAGCTTTCACCCCAGGTTTGCCAATACGGTGAAGACCTATGAGTACAAGATTTTTAACAGCCGTTTTCCGGATCCCACGAAGAGACTGTATTCGTTTTTCTATTATTATCCGCTGGATGTGGAGAAGATGAAAGAGGCGGCGGCTTATCTGGTGGGCGAGCATGATTTTAAAAGCTTCTGCACAGCAAAACCCGAAGTGGAGAATACGGTAAGGACGGTATATTCCCTGGAGATCTGTAAGGAGGAGAAGCTGATCACCATCCGGATACGTGGAAACGGATTCCTATATAATATGGTACGGATCATCGCCGGGACACTCATTCGGGTGGGCGGAGGAGGGATGGAGCCCCAAGAAGTGAAGCACATCCTGGAAGCCAGGAACCGGGAACTGGCGGGAGACACTGCCAGGCCGGAAGGATTGACGCTGGTGAAAATTGAATACGTATAGTTCAGGGGAGAATGAGCGAAGATGTCCGGGAAGGGCATCTTTTTTTCTGTCTTTTGTGCGCAAAAACTGTATCTTGTGCAAAGTCTCTTGAAAGAAAAGAAAACAGGGAATATACTGAAGCCAGTCAGCCAGAGATACCGTGCTTGCTGTCTGCAAAATGAAGGAGATATAGAAATGTTGAGGATCGCAGTCTGTGACGATGACAAAGAGTTTGCAGGAGAAATGGAATCCTGCCTGAAGGAGTTTGAACCACTGTTTCAGGTAGATGTGTACTATGGCGGAGAGGCGCTTCTCGCTTCCGGAATCCAGTATGATTTTTTATTTCTGGATATTGATATGGGAGGAATGTCCGGCATTGATACCGCCAGGATGCTCCGAAGGAAAAATAAAAAGGCGAAGATCATCTATGTGACGGCGTATGAGGACTTCAGGGAGCACGCCTTCGGAGTCCATGCCTTTGCCTATCTCTTAAAGCCTGTCAGCCGGGAACGGATCCAGGAGATCCTAAAAGAGGCGATCTCCTATCAGGCTGAGGAAGAGCCGGAAACACTGCTTCGCTTTGAGACCGAGGAGGGGCTTTGGGAGGTGGAAGGGAAGGCGATCCTGTTCTTTGAGTATCAAAACCGGAAAATCCGGATTGTGACGTTAAAGGGGGAGCGCTGGATGCGGGGAAGTATCACCAGGCTTTCGGAACGAATGGAGCCTTTCGGGTTTTCCATGCCTCATAAGAGCTTTGTGGTGAATCTCTACCACATCAAGCGAATGAAGGGATATGAGATCGTCCTTACTGACGGCAGCATCATCCCGCTTTCCCAGAAGAAATCGGCACAGTTTCGGGAGTATTTTACCAAGTGGCTGGCAAGCCAGATCTAGGCTGCGGTTGGGAGGAGGTGGAACATGGTATATTTGAATTTGTTTTTTGCGTGTCTGGAGACGGTGGTGACGGAATTCTGTATCTACTGGTTTCTTTCCCACAACGACCGGACCAGATTTCTGAACAAGGCATGGTATGTGGTCATGTTCAGCTTAGGCGGGATCCTGTTGTTTTTGTCCTCTGGCTTTACGGGGACGAAGGGATGGAGTACAGTCCTATGCCTGTTTTTGGAGGTACTGCTCTTTGGAATTCTGGGGTTTCATCGGAGGATCGGGGCGATTGCCTGGGATTTTTTGTTCATGCTCTTTTTGTTTTTGCTGATGGAGCTTGGAATCTTCCTGTCGCAGTATCTGGCTAGGGGGATGTGGAACGGGAATTATATTGCGCTGGGAAATTTCATTATGTTCGTCAAATGCATTTTGATGCTTTTGGGGACATTCGGGCTGACTGCCTGGAGGGAGCGGATGAAAAGAGGCAGGCTCCCATCCAAACAGCTGCTCCTGCTCTTTGTGTTTCCGGTGCTCAGCCTGATCCTTTTTGTCACGATCATTGAGATGAGCTATCTCTATGCACAGCTTTATGGAATCGGGATTTTGCTGGCAGATACGGCAGTCCTGGTTTTTATGAATATTTATTTTTTCTTTCTCCTGCGCTATCTGTACCGGAGCAAGGAGCTGGAACAGGAGATGGAGGTATCCCGCCGCCAGAACGAGATCCAGTACCAGTACTATGGTAAGCTGGAAAAACGGTACCTGGAATCCAGAAAAATTCTGCATGATATGAAGAATCATCTCCAGGCGGTGGAACGGATCTATCATGAGGAAGACCGGGAAAGGGGGGATCAATATGTGAAGGATCTCTACCATATGCTCAATGTGCTGGGAGAGAAATATTATGTTCCGGACCGCCTGCTGAATATTATCCTGAATGAAAAGCTGGATGAAGCTATGAAAAAGGGTGTGGAGGTGAAGACGGAGATCGGGGAGGTTGCCTTTGGGGACATGAAGGACATAGACATTACCACGATTTTTGCCAACCTTCTGGACAATGCGGTGGAAGCATCTTCCCGGGCAGAGAAAAAATACCTCTCCATCAAGATGGATGAGGTGAGGGATTTCAGGGTCATCAGCCTGTGGAACAGCTGTCCGGAAAAAGAAAAGAAGGAGCCACGTCACCAGGGGCTGGGGCTTGGAAACGTATCCCAGACGCTTTCCAAATACCACGGAACCCTCCAGACCGAGAAGGTCGGGACGGAATTCCGGGTGAATATTATGCTGCCAAGAGAGGAGAAATGTTTATGATTGCAGGGATTATCAGTCTTTTGATCGGTATGGGGATTCCGCTTGCAGGGGGGATCTGTTTTTTGGTCAGGCGGGATGGCACATTCCTGTCCTTTCTCGCCGGAGTGGGATCCTTTGTGGTTTCCCAGCTAGTTCTCCGGATTCCGATTCTCTCGTTTTTGGGAACCCACAGTGCTTCTTATGCCGCCCTGATGTCGTCAAGCATCGTCATCAGCTATGGGGTTGCAGCGTTCACTGCCGGCTTGTTTGAGGAGACGGGAAGGCTGATCGGGTTTTCTGTGTTTCGGAAAGGGCGGCTTTCCTGGATGGATACCTTTGCCTTTGGCTTGGGGCACGGAGGCATAGAGGCAGTCTGGGTGATGTGCCAGAGCCAGGGGGTGCTGGCGTGTGTGCTGAATGGGATGGCGGAACTTTTTCCGGAGCAGATGCTTGCCGTGGCGCTGGAGCGGCTGTTTGCCATGATGTTCCATATCGGCTTGACCTTTGTGGTGATGCAGGGGATCCGGACAGGCAAAAAGCTCCGCTTCTGGCTGCTGGCGGTGCTGATCCATGCCGCAGTGGATTTCAGCCTGGTGGTACAGAATGCTCTGGTGATCTGGACGGTGCTGGTGCTCTTTGGGCTACTTTCCCTGGGATTGTCGCTATCTTTAAGAAAAAAGTGGCGTTCCGAGGAAAGCGTGAAAGAGACTGGAAAGTCAAAAATCCCGCAATAAGCTGCGGGGTATCAAATTAGCAGCGCAGCAAAAGCTGCAGGAATAAAATGTTAGAAAATGGAGGATAAGTTTGATGAAGAGAAGTTTCAGAAAATGGATGGGAATGATGGTTTGTCTGCTGCTTGCCGCCTGTATGCTGACCGGCTGCAGTCTGGGAAGCGGGCTTGCAGATTGCTTTGACAAAGATACCTTGATCCAGCAGGCAAAGGAGGATATCCAGCTTGCCCAGAGTAATGATTTTGAAGGTTGGAAGGCACGGTTCGCCCAAAGCCTGCAGGCTCAGCTTACAGAGGATGTGTACACTCAGTATTTGGGCACGTTGGAAACCTTGGGGGCTTTTCAGGAGTTTGGAAAGGCTGCTGTGGTAGGGCAGGAGCAGGATGGCGAGAACTATGCAGGCGTGGTGATCCAGGTGGATTATGCCGAAAAGGATGCCAAATATTCGCTGGGATATGATGAGGATATGAATTTGATCCAGTTCCTGATCCAGTGACTATGCAATCGCCATGTCTTTCAAAAAGTGATTGGAAATTCCATGGAAAACGATTATAATAGAGAAAAGAACTTTGCTTGAATCATTAGGGAATGGAACTCCCGCAAAGAAAAGGCAGACGGACAGGAACCACCGGAACTGCCAACTGGCGGGAATCCGGAAGATCATGGAAAACAAAGGAGGGCATGGTTATGAAAAAAATGGATGCTTCATTGGTCAGAAATCGGTTGTATCGGGGAATTCTGCTGCTTGCAGCGGCAGTTGCCATGGTACTTTTTCTGCCGGTCATGGCAGGGAAAAGCTTTGCGGCATTGGAGACTTATACGGTTAAAGTGGACAGCGGTTATCTGGCGCTTCGGACAGCAAAGGCGTACGATGCGTCCAATGAGATCGGAGAGCTGTATACCGGCGATACCGTACAGGTATCGGACAAAAGCGACAGTACCTATTGGTATGTATATTCCCCGAAATATAACCAGTACGGCTATGTGAACAAGAATTATCTTGCCGGGGCGGTATCCACGGCTACGGTTTCTTCCGGTTTTACCTATACGGTGAAGGTGGACAGCGGATACCTGGCGCTTCGGACTGCAAAGGCATACGATGCGTCCAATGAGATCGGAGAGCTGTACACCGGCGATACGGTGCAGGTGTTGGATGCCTCGGATTCGGCATATTGGTATGTCTATTCGGCAAAGCTTGGCAAGTATGGCTATGTGAATAAGGACTATCTGCAGGGAGGAAGCATCGGAGGTTCTGTGCTGCCCAGCGGTTCCCTGTATCTGGTGAAGGTAGACAGCGGATACCTGGCGCTTCGGACGGCGAAAGCATACGATGCGTCCAATGAGATCGGGGAACTGTACACCGGCGATATGGTACAGGTGCTGGACAGTTCTGACACCGGATACTGGTATGTGTACTCGCCGAAGTATGACAAATACGGTTTCGTAAACAAGGATTATCTGGTGGGCGGAAGCGTGTCTAATCTCTCCCTGTCAACAGGAAGTCTCTATTCCGTGAAGGTGGACAGCGGATACCTGGCACTTCGGAGTGCGAAGGCATACGATGCAGCCAATGAGATCGGGGAATTGTACACTGGCGATATGGTACAGGTGGTGGATAGTTCTGATACCGGATACTGGTATGTGTATTCTCCGAAACACGACAGATACGGCTATGTGAACAAGGATTATCTGACGGGAGGAGTCGTAGGAGGCGGTACATCCAGTCAGGCTTCCGCATCCGGGACTACCTATACAGTCCGCGTGAACAGCGGCTATCTGGCGCTTCGGAATGCGAAGGCATATGATGCAGCCAATGAGATCGGGGAGCTGTACACCGGCGATACGGTACAGGTGCTGGATACGGCAGATGCAACCTATTGGTATGTGTATTCTCCCAAATATGATAAATATGGGTATGTAAACAAAGATTATCTGTATTGATTCCTGCGGGCGACGAGCCAAGTGGACATGCTTGCATGTCCATTTGGCGGTGGTGTGTGCCGGTGGCACACGTTTAGCACCGACCGAAACGGAGTGTAGAACGCCGCGAGGATCAAATATCCCGCAGCTCTGCTGTGCCGCAAAATCGAATTCGGAAGATTCTCCTGCCGCCAAGGATGTTTTGATGTACAGGTTTTGATGTACAGTCTCTTGCATGGTCAGGGAGCCGCGGGGGATTGATTGCGGGGAGGTGTTCGGCATGGGAGTCATTGCCAATGAAATGCTGATAGAGCTTTTTTTCCGTATCAAGGAAAAGCTGAAGGATAGAAGGCAGAGGGCGGAGGAAAAGGGAAACGAGGATTCGTCAGGAGAAAAGAAGAAATGAAATTGGACGGCTTTCGAAGGGAAATGTGGATAAAGCTCCCTTCGGAAGCCGAAGTCTTTTTTAGACAGTGAAAAACAGGAGGAAATTCCTGGGAAGATGTGGAAAACTTTGAAAAAACTGTGGATTTTCTTGTAAAAAAAGGTTGACACGCGCGGGTGCGTATAATATAATAACTCAATGTGACATAGTTTGTAAACGCATGATCCAAGCCCCGGTAATGGCGTTTTACTATAATGCAATCAAAATTTCCAAGGAGGTCAATCCATGAAAACATTTATGGCTAATCCAGCAAAAGTTGAAAGAAAATGGTATGTAGTAGACGCTACTGGTATGACATTAGGTCGTCTGGCATCTGAAGTAGCAAAAGTTCTGAGAGGAAAGAACAAAGCAGTTTTCACTCCTCATATCGATACAGGTGATTACGTGATCGTAATCAATGCAGAGAAAGTAAAAGTAACCGGTAAGAAACTGGATCAGAAGATCTACTATAGACATTCCGATTATGTAGGTGGAATGAAAGAGACCACTCTGAGAGAAATGTTAGCAAAGAAACCGGAGAGAGTCATCGAGCTTGCAGTAAAAGGTATGCTCCCGAAAGGACCCCTGGGCAGACAGATGTATACAAAGCTTCACGTTTACACAGGTGCAGAGCACAATCATCAGGCTCAGAAACCGGAAACATTAACATTTTAATTAGGAGGTAAGGAAAAGTGGCTAACGCAAAATTCTACGGAACAGGAAGAAGAAAAAAATCCATCGCCAGAGTATACTTAGTACCCGGAACTGGTAAGATCACCATCAATAAAAGAGACATTGACGAATATCTTGGAATGGAAACCTTAAAGCTGATCGTTCGTCAGCCTCTGGCAGCTACCGAGACCACCGATAAATTCGATGTTCTGGTAAATGTTCGCGGCGGCGGTACCACCGGACAGGCTGGAGCAATCCGTCACGGAATCGCAAGAGCACTCTGCCAGGCAGATGCTGATTACAGACCGACCCTGAAAAAAGCAGGATTCCTGACTCGTGACCCGAGAATGAAAGAGAGAAAGAAGTACGGCCTCAAGGCTGCCCGTCGCGCTCCGCAGTTCAGCAAGCGCTAAACTTTATCAAAAGTGGTCAAAAACCCCGGAAC
>DVFT01000208.1 GCA_018713105.1 Candidatus Limivivens merdigallinarum
TGAGAGGGATCGTGTGCCATTTAGAATGACTTCTAAATGGCCTTTTTTTGTTCCCATAAAAGATACAGATACAAAAAGGATACGGTGAAGGGGGTGAAGGACAAAGTGGAAAGATAAAGCATGGGAATCATAGGGAACAGACAGGATCAGAAAGGGAAGTACGTTTGCAGGGCATTTAGAATGAGTGATTCTAAATGCTATTTTTTTGCAGAACACCTAAAACAGGAGGATGGCAAATGAACAAATCTATCTTTATGGGACGCTTGATAAGAGATCCGGAAATCCGGTATTCGCAGACGGATAACGGTGAAATGGCAGTAGCCATATTCCGCATCGCAGTAGACCGGAAGTTTGTCCGGCGGGACGGGGTGAAAGCGGATTTTATTACCTGTTCAGCGTTCGGGAGGCTTGCAGAGTTCGTGGAACAGTATCTTTTGCAGGGCCTGAAAGTAATCGTGACCGGAAGGATGGAGAATGATAATTACACGAACCGGAACGGGGAAAAAGTATATGGCATGCGGCTGATGGCAGAAGACATCGAATTTGCGGAGAGCAAAAAGGCGATGGAGGAACGGATGCAGGCAGAGCAAGACGCCCAGAATGGAAGAAACAGCGCGGGGCGGTCTAAAAGACCGGGTTCAGCGAGCAGGGATCAGAGCGGCGCAAACAGCCGGCCAGCAAGAAGCGGAGACCGCAGGGAACCGGCATACGAAGAAGACTATGAAAGAGAACATGAAGAAAGGACAGCATCGGCCAGGGGAGCAAACGCCAGGGCCGGGGCAAACAGCAGAACCGGAAATGGCAGAAGGAACGCTGGAGGCAGAGCGGCTGCATCCAGGAACAGTTCGAGGCAAAGCAGGGACATTGATGAAGAGTACATGGATATGAATGAGGTAGATGAGGAACTGGATTTCGATTAATCCGGACATTTATCGGGAAACAGAAAGGAAGACGGGATGAATGATTTCGAAGGATGGATGAAAAAGAATAAGGAGCTATGTGTGGCAACAGGGATATTCGGACTGCTGGTTTCGCCATTTTTATGGCCGTTTTTCATTGCGGTCCTGTTTCAGTCTTTATCTCTGGCCGGCCCCATTATACTGGCATGGTGGATCATCCAACAGCCGTGGAAAACAAAGGAGGAGAAAGGTGAAGAAACGCATAACCAAAAACAGTGCAGTGAAAACAAGGATGCCGCAAAACAAAATCCCAAGGCCGAGGATGCCAATGCTCCGTCAGAGAATGGGAAGGAACAGGCAGCGGAACCGGTAAGAACGAAACCGAAGGAATCGGAAAAGAAGATGCCGGACGAAGGGGACTGTCTTGCGGTCTCCTGGTATCAAAATGAGGGCAGGGAACGGTTCCTGCAAATGAAAAGCAGGCTTGACCTGGAAGGGATCAGGGAATTTTCAATCAGCCGGGAAGGGATCTGCTCTGTGCGAAGAGGGGAGCAGTTCCAGCGGATCGCGGTCCTTCGCGGTTATCCGGGAGAGAAGATTCTTGCGGCAAAGGCAGAACTAAAACAAGATGGTTTTTCCATCCGGCCAGGCAGGAAATATGTCTGGGTATCTTGGAATAAAGGGGGAATCAGGTATGCTTTGTAGGCCGGTACAGAGGATCTATTACAATTCCGGGAATGGATACACGGTCGCTGATTATCAAACCCAGGAAGAGCTTCCAAAGCAGGTTGTGACGAAGCAGAAAGGGTACTACGGCTTGTTCCGGGCGGTTGGAGTGGAACTGCCGAATGACGAAGGGCTTGAAGTGGAACTGACAGGAGAGTGGAAGGAAAGGAAATATGGATGGCAGTATGAGGTTTCCTGCTTTCATGTCCATATACCTACAACGGAGGAAGGGATCAAGGCATACCTTTCTTCGACTCTCATCAAAGGAATCGGCCCGGTTACCGCGGAGCATATTGTAGAAAAATTCGGAAAGAAAACCCTATACGTACTGGAAAACCAGCCGGAAGAGCTTCTGAAAATACGGGGGATTACAGAAAGCAAGCTGGAGGAGATTTTAAAAGGCTACCAGAGAAGTACCGGTATGCGTGACCTGATGGTACACTTGGCTCCGTTTGGGATCACTCCAAGGAAGATTGCGCTGATTCAGGAGCATTTCGGTTCCGCGGCGGTTAGTATTGTCAGGGAAAATCCCTTCCGGCTGTGTGAGGTGAAAGGGTTTGGGTTCCTGACCGTGGATCCGATTGCTGTGAAGGCCAAAAACTTTAAAGCCGATGATCCCCTGCGGATCAAAGCCGCGATCGAGCATGTCATGGCTGAGGCAGAGGGGGAAGGGCATCTGTTTTTGAATAAGCAGGAGATCCTAAACCGCGCAGGACAGCTTTTGAACCACAGGAAGGCGCCGGGAACCGTATCAGACCGGGCAATCAAGGACGCTGGAAATGAAATGATCCATAAGGACAGGAAGCTGGTCTGCTACGACGGAGCTTTCTATACAACGAGAGCTTTTAAGGCAGAGCTTGGCGCTGCAGCTATGCTGGTAAAGTTAAGCCTTCAGCAGAACATGTCCGTGAATATTGACCGGATTTTAAGAAGCGTGCAGCAAAGGGAGAAGCTGATCCTGAATGCAAAACAGCAGGAGGCCATCCAAATGGTGTTCCGGCATCCGGTTTCTATCATCACAGGCGGACCGGGGCGTGGAAAAACCACAATTATCCGGTTTATCATTGCCATCCAGGAAGAATTAAATAAGGAAGCGATGATTTTACTGTGCGCGCCAACCGGAAGGGCAAGGCAGAGGATGTATGAAACCACGGGATATCCCGCGCTGACCATCCATAAAGCGGTAGGCTTGACAGGAGAAACCGGGGAGGAAGAGTGGAACCATCTGGCAACTATGCCGGAAGACTTAATCATTGTAGATGAAACCAGTATGGTGGATATGTTCCTTGCGGATAAGCTGTTTTCCTGTGTGAAAACGGGGGCAAGGCTGGTGATGGTAGGGGATAAAGACCAGATCGAATCCGTGGGACCAGGAAACGTATTCAAAGAAATGATCGATTCAGGTGTGATCCCGGTTACGATACTGGATGAATGCTTCCGCCAGGAAGGGGATTCCACGATCATTTCCAATGCCGATAAGATCAACCGAAACCAGTTAAACTTAACGTTTGATGATACGTTCCGATTTTACCCAGCAGCAGATGCCAAGGATGCGGCTGCCAAAATCCGTGAGATCTACGAGAAGGAGCTGAAGGAGAATAAAGGCGGGACGGATGACGTGCAGGTGCTGTCTCCTCTGCGGAAGGACACGGAAGCTGGCTCAGATGCTTTAAACGCCATGCTCCGTGAAATTGTGAACCCGAAACGGCGGGGGTATCCGGAAGCCGCCAATGGGAAGGTCACTTTCCGGCAGAACGATAAAGTGATGCAGACAAAGAACAATGACGAGGTATCCAATGGGGACGTGGGAAGCGTGCTGAATATTTATCAGGAGGAAGGCACGACCAAGATGCGCGTGGATTTTGGAAATGGCCGGATCATGAAATATGAAGGGGAGGACTACTGGCCCCTTACCCATGCCTATGCCATGTCTGTCCATAAATCCCAGGGAAGCGAATACCCTGTGGTAATCCTGCCTATGCTGCCCTGTTTCAGGAGGATGCTGCGCCGGAACATTTTTTATACGGCGGTGACAAGAGCAAAGAAAAAGGTGCTGATCGTCGGCAGCAAACGTGCAATCGCCCAGGCCATCCGGACGGACTTCACAGCACGGAGGAATACCCGGTTTGCGCAGCAGATCCGCAGGATTATGCAGGAAGTGCAAAAGCAGGGAGAGAAGACGGCTTAAAGGAGAGAAAAGATGGGAGTGATTTGGGAAAAGAAACTGAAGCAGATCACAAAGGAATTACAGGATAGCAAAAGGATGCTGAACCAGGAGCGTACGAAAAGAGAAGAAGAGGCAAGGGAGCATCAGGAGCTGGAAATCCGGGCTTGGGAAACGGAGCGGAGACTCCGCCAGTACCAGGAGCGTGAGAGACGCATCCGGGATATGTTCAAATATGAGTATTGGAAGAGAATCAGCCCTCTATATTCTATGGAGTTAACGGATTTAAGGAAAAGCGTCCGGCCGGATACGTTGTTCTATTCCCAAGAGGAAAAAAGCTGGGGCGTCGCAGTGTGCTATTGCTACCAGTGCAGGGAAGTGCTTGAAGCACAGTATTTTTCAAGCGAACTGGAAGCGCTCCGGTATATGGCAATCAAACAAATACTCGGAATATCCCCAGAATTTGATACCTGCATGGAATGCTACCAAAACCATATGAAAGCGTGCGCGTAAAAGAGTTTCCCCGGCCCTGTGCCGGGGAAGAGTTTTACAGGGTTGGGAAAGAAGGTGCGAAATTTTTGAATCCAAAAGCCTTGTATGCGTATTATGAAAGACATCCTGAGTTGGAAGACGTCTATTTAAAACAAGACCGTATGTTTCGCAAACGTGAGAAGGAATTATGGGACGCTGTATCAGGGTTGGAGCCTTTGATTAAGACGCTTGGAAAGGATGCCTGGCTGAAATTTGACCAGGTGCTCACAGCCCATAACCGCTGTGAAGAACGGGCCTTACGGGTCATGTATGTCAAAGGCGCCTTGGATATGGCAGATAAAATGACAGGACAAAGAAAAGGAGGAGGAAGATGCCGGAGGTTCGGTTCTATGACGCATGGACGATGCAGCTGCCTCTGCCGCAGCCTTTTGAAGAGCTGCTTACAAAGCAGAAAAAGAAGCGGATCAGCTGCCAGGAAAAGGATTGCTCTATCCATAATAAGAGGAGCCAGGGAAAGTCAGCAAAGCTTCATCCGCCGACACTCTCCGCGATCCTGGGCCTGATAGCCATTCAGGAAGGAGACGCTTTGGGGGCGTGCGGGATGCAGAAGCATGACCCGGTCTATTACTGCATGCTTGAATATGAAAAGCCGGAAGGGACCATCCTGCTGATCTACAACCGCGCAAACGGAAGGTTTCTGGGCCAGAGGATTCAGGCAGATACCAAACAGCGGCTTCTGGCGATTGGGAGCGGAAAGAGCACAGGGGAGGAATTCCTTGCGCTGCTTGTCTACGCAAGCACGGTCCCATCCGGCCTTTATGATGGGGAATTTGCGGAAAACTTTGAACTGCTGAAATGGCAGTATGAAAACGGATGGAAGGAACCAAAGGAGGCGCTTCACGCCGCCTATATTTGCTGTGACAATCTCTACCGGAGGCTGACTGCGCCGCCGGAAGAGGCGATTCCGCTGGAACGGACACAGCTGTGTGCGGAAACGGGCGTGGATTTCCTGTCAAATTTTAAGATCGGGATTGGGATGTATGCCCCGGATGATTATATTTGGGGGAATTTCCAGTACCTTACCGTGAGCAAGCCGGGAAAGAGGAACCGCACCATTGCGGATATGAGGAAACTCTATGACTGTGGATGGGAGGTTGCGGCAGGTTCCATGGATAAGATTCCGACACTTCCGGAAACGTACCAGGTGAGTGAGGATGTGGAGGAGATCCTTCAGCGGATCGTGGACACGCCGTCAAGGCTGTTCATGCTGACGGGGCCGGCCGGCGTCGGTAAGACCACGGACGTGAAGATCATCGCGCAGGTTTTGGGCCTCCCATACTATGTATTTACCTGTGGGCCGGATACAGATGAGCTTTCCCTGCTGGCAAGCACGGTGCCAAATATGCGTTCAGCTCCGGAAATGGACAGAACGATCACGTTCCCAACACTGAAAGAGCTGGTGGCTGACCCGGCGATGGCTTTAGCAAAGGCAGGAGAGCCTTTGCGGGAAGGAATCGGTGCAATGGAGGCTTATCGGCTGCTTTGGGAGACAGCATACCAAAAAGGGTACCATAAAGCGAAATCGGAAAAAGATTTTGTTTTAAAAGAATCCGAGATCGTAAAGGCCTGCCGGGAACCCTGTGTCCTGGAAATCCAGGAGCCGGCCACGATTGAAAAGCCGGGAACGCTGGTCCGTCTGAACTCCCTGTTTGACGAGGGCGCCTGCACGAACCTGATGAATGGGGAAACACTGATCCGCCATCCCAATGCGGTCATTATCATGACTACGAACCTGACCTATGCCGGCTGCCAGGAGTTCAATGCTTCTGTGGTTTCCAGAATGTCCCTGGTACAGCATCGGGAGGATTTGTCCGCAAGAGCAATGATGCAGCGTGTTGTAGAGCGGACCGGGTTTTCCGATGAGGAGATCCTGCCATTCATGGTCTCTACGGTGCAAAAAATCCGGGAATATTTGGAAAACGAGGATCTGCAGGGAGGCATTTGCGGGTACCGGGAACTGGAAAGCTGGGTGTGGAGCTATATGACGACGGGAGACCTTTTAAAATCCGTGAAAAACACCGTGATCAGTAAAGCAGCCTTGCTGGCCGAGGACCGGAAAATCTTGATGGATACCTTTGTCATGCCGCATTTTTGCGCCTACGAGGAGGAGAAAAATGACGGGATACAGAGAAAATAGCGGTTACCGGTTTAGGGTGTCGGCGAAACTGGATGAAATATGCCCAGAGGATGTGTTTCAGAAACCGTCCTATGAACATCTGCTGCGCTCCTTAGCCAGGGAATTAACCGGCGGCCAGCTCTCCATTGTCCGGCTGTACAAAAATCCAAAGGATAACCGGCTGGGCTGGTGCGACGGAAGGGCTGTCTGGATCAACCTTGGCAACCAGGTAACGAATAGCTTCCCGACCTTATCCTTGAAAAATGTAAGCCTGATTGGGATCCTGGGCCATGAATGCGGGCATAAACGGTATTCGGATTTTGACCTGCTGGGAAAATACCTGAAAGGCTTCAGGAAAGGGATCTGGTATCCCCATCCGCCCCGGGCAGAAACGGAAGCGGAGGCAGAGGACCTAAAGATAATGCGGGAATACTTTGAAAAGAAAGACAAAAATGCCTTAGGACTCATGATGCAGGTCGCATCCTACTTGAATAATCTGCTGGAGGACGTCTACGTGGAGGAGCGGATGTGCGCCAAGTTTCCTGGGAGCATCAAAAGGGGAATCCTGATGAACCGGAGCCGGAATGTGGAAGAGATCCCGACTTTGCGTGAACTGCTTCAGGAGAATGAGGACGCGGTCACCGTCTTGATGAACCTTTGCGGCCAGTATGCCTTGTCCGGGCGCATCAATAACTGGGATGGAGAGGAAAGTGAGCTTCTGGGTACCATAAAGGAGCTTGCCCCGATCATCCAGAAGGCGGTCCGGGAGGAAGCGCCCAGCGCAAGGTTTCTGGCAGCCAACCGGATCCTTCTGAAAATATGGAAATATCTCTATGACATCATCCAAAAGCTGGAAGAGGAACACGCGAAACGTTCAAAGGAGCCAGGGGAAGCAACGAAAGAAGCAGAAGAACCCGGAGAGGGGGAAGCTGCGGATGAACAGCCGGACGGCACCTCGGAAAACCAGGAAAGCGGCACAGGAGCACAGGATTCCGGAAATAAAAGCCGCGAAGGGGAAGGGACGAAAAAGGAAGAAAGCGAGCCGCAGATGAGTGGGGCAATGCGGAAGTATCTGATCCATTTGGTGACGCATATCCCGCAGTTTTCGGAGACGGACCCCAAAGAGCCAGTTTTTGAAAGAACACCGGAGAATGTGGAATGGACAGGCACATGGGAAACAGACGAAAAGGGAGACGCCGGATGGCAGCAATCCGAGGAACCTAATGGAGCGGTTCCAAAAGAGAAAAAGGAGGGTGCGTTCCCTGTTATGCTGCAGGTGGACGCGGAGACAACATTCCGTGAACTCCTATGGCAGATGGCAGAGGAGAAGGTCAGAGACGAGATGGACCAGGAACTGTCGCATCGCCTTTTGCAGGATCTGCTTTCCATAGAAACGTCAGAATTTGACCCTGGCCATAAGCGCATAAAAAAAGAAATATGCCGCAACAGCTGGATTTCAGAACCGGAAAAAAGGCAGCTTGCCAGCTATGAGGATAAGATAAGGGAGACGCAGAAGCGGTTAAGAGCAGCGCTGCTGCCAATTCTGCGAAATCAGAAAACAAGGACGGAACGCCGCCTCTTCATGGGGAAGAAACTGGATATGAGAAGTATTGCGGATCCACAGGGAGCGGTATTCAGAAAAGAACGCCGGGGAAAGAAGACAGACCTTGCCCTGGCTGTACTGCTGGATCTGTCGGAGTCTATGACAGGCAAGCGGATGGAACAGTCCAAGTTGGCAGCGCTCTGTCTGTATGAGTTCTGCCAAAAGGCAGGAATCCCCATTGCGGTGTATGGACACCACACGGATGGATACTTTCATAGGGCGCTGGAGGAGGAAACCGTTTACCTGCATTGTTGCGCGGAGTTTATACCGGATAAAAACGACCGGTACCGGATTGCCGCCCTGCGGCCGGATGGAGCGAACCGTGACGGCGTGGCCTTATGGTTTATGGGAAAACGGCTTTTGGGGCGTCCCGAAAAGCAAAAGCTCCTGGTCCTTATCAGCGATGGCCTGCCAAACTCCAACCAGTATCGGGGAGAGAAGGCAGTCGCGGATTTAAAGGATATAAAGAAGGAGCTGTCAAGGAAGGGGGTTTTATTTCTGGCAGGCGCGATCGGATCGGATAAAGAGAGAATCCGGGAAATCTATCAGGAAGCATTTCTGGATCTGTCCGATCTGGAAAAACTGCCGGTACTTTTGATGAAACAGGTTCTGAAGTATATCAGGAGGGATTAGGATGGAAGGCGAAAGAAGAGGGAACACAAAAGGACAGGAAACGTCAAAGCAGATTGGGGTTTATAAGACGAATACCAGTCTCCTGGAATTAAATAACTGTATGCGCCCGGCATCTCGTCTGATGCCCTGGCATATTCATGCGGAAGGGCGTAAGGATGAGGGCGGGTATTCCCTGATCCGGGCCGTTATGGTGGACTACAAGGAACGGGAAAACAGCGTCAGCGTTTACGCCAATCTGGCTCCGGAGCTTGTAAAGTATCTGTATGCGCAGATGCAGCTTGGCGTGAAAGAATTTTCTTTCTTCCAGCAAAAAATTTTCCGGGGAGAAAACAGGAGAAGTGGGGAAGGGATTGTGACCTGCTTTTCCATCAGCCGCCATGTCGCGGATAGCGCAGGACGGGCAAGGAGGATGCCCTGGAGCGTGGAGATCCAGAATGGGACCGGACGGATCGCCCACAACCGAAATGGCGGGCAGTTCTGTGAAAAGGATTCCTACCGAAAAGAAAAAGCGGTTTCGGTAAGCCTGAAGGACGAAGATGTTTTTATGCTCTTTGCCCGCGCCAACGCAGTGATCTGTGCCTTTGAGCAAGATTCTCTGTTTCGCAGAAGGAATGCCCAGAATTTTCAGAAGCTGTATCAGATGGTGGAAAAACTGATTTTAACCGGAGCAGGGGCAAAGGATGCCAAAAAGGACGCTGCCTGAGAAAGAAGGAGGAACTATGAGGAAGAGAAAATGCGGGAAGGAATGGCTCCTGAGGGGAAGAACGTTTCTCGGATGGCAGACCGGCTATGTGATCGGGATGGAATCCCACCGGTATTATGCCGGGGTGCAGGCAGGGAAAATTCGCTGCCGCCCTTTGTGGGGCGCCAGGTATTTTGCCACAAGAAAGCAGGCGGAACAGACCGTATACCGTACCCTTGGATATGCTGGTATGCAGGTACGGCTTTTCCATGTCTGCTATACCCTGGTGGAGGCAGAAACCCTGGAGCAGAGATGGAAGCTGTACCGGGAGGGCGGACGCCCGCTGAAGTTTTTGACCTATCGGGAAGCGCTAAGGTACCAGAAGGAGCGGGATTTGTATAAAGATTACACCGTTGAGCTTTATGCATTCCGGGAAAAGGAAATACGCCTGGCGGCATGAGTGCGTGAGCGGAAGGGGCTTTCCATGCCCCTTCCCAAAACAGGAGGAAACTTATGGAATGGAACTTGTTTGATGCGTGGATCGACGTGCCCCTTTACGGTCAGATGAAATATTTGATCTACGAAACGTGCAAAAAGGAAGACCGTTATACCTTGCTGACGGAGAATGACCGGTCAGATCTGTTTACAGATCAGCCGAAAAAGGGCATGGATGAAGCATACCATCTTTCTTACCCCGGCGAAGCGCTGGAACGGCTGGGAGAACGGATGGAGGTGACAGAGCGGCAGCAGCGGGCGCTCGCCCTTGCGCTGGCACGGACAAAAAGTCTGCAGGAAGAGCGTATGTTTGTAGGGAACCAGCTGCCTAACTTCCTTGGGAAATTAAAACGCCAGCTTCACGGGGACAAACTTTTTATGCTGGGGTTCCAATGCCTGATGGATGGAACCGAAAGGAAAGAAGCCTATGAGGGGCTCCTGGGGTATCCATATAGGGAACTGCGGGAGATCCTGTTTGCCCTGTCCATCCTTCCGGAGGATGACCAGCTGTGGCAGGCTGTGTGCCAAAAATTGAATGCCCTGCTCGGAAACGAACGGGATATATCTGTTTTTGAGAATGCAGGGGTTTATGTGTGGCTGGCAAGGCAGGTCTGCTTTCATCAGCGGATGAGGGTTTACCGGAAAAAGGATATGGATGTGCTGAAATATGTGCTGCGCCTGCCTTTTTTAAATGTCTTGGGGAAACAGGACACGGTACTGAAAAAGCTGACGGGGAATGGATATGCTGTAGAAGAACTGTCGTACTTAAACAGCCTGATGATCCGGGAGGTCCGGTTTCCGGACAGTATTTTTCCAGGGTCTATCACAGGTGAGAAGATTGCGGTGGAAACCTGCCGGCGCTTTCTGGGATCGGACAAAGTTTATCCGCGGCAGGCATATGAATTGTGCAGCTGTTTGTGTGAGGCTTATAAGGAATTTCGGATTAAGCTAAACGGAAACCAGGGAATCCTGGATGCCCTGATAGGGCAGGTAAAAGTAAAAACGCCGGAGGCTTTCCGAACCCTGTATCCGTATATTTCCGGAAAACCAAAGTTTGCCCAGTGGAAAATCTTTGATTTGACAGATCCGAAGTGGGATGGGCTGCATACCTGGCTTCCGGAAACGGAGTATGAGGAATGTGTGACCGAAAGCCTGCTGGCGGAGGAAGAGGCTGATAAGCTTGCCAGAGCGCTGAAGCGTTACCAGGAATTGACGGGGAAGGATTATACGGAACAGTTCTGGAAAACGAGTGTGTATAAGATAAGCCAGGTATTCCGGCATCTGGCAGACCTGGACGCGCTGCCGGCAGAAGCGCTGATGGAAGCGTTTTTGAAGGAATACCAGGAAAAAGACGGGGAATTTGAGAATAAATGGAAGAATATGGCCTGGTATTTACAGGAATATGCAAAGAAGATCCGCTCCCACAAAGCGTTCCAGGTGCTGAAGCTTTACGTTGAGCGCCTTGGGGTGGTGGATATTCCCAAACTGTTTTCCTTCGGGGAGATAGTAAAGAGCTGCTTTATGATCCGGTACCGGAACTGCTATGCAGACGCTGAAAAGCTTGATATTGTCAGGCCGTTTTTGACAGAGCAGGAACATCAGCAGCTTTTTTACTGGATAGAGGAGTATCAATTCCGGCATAACACAGAGAAGTATCTGAAATTTCTGGGAGATACCCTTCTGAATGAGGAGACCCGCTCCTGGCTTCCATGGGAAGATGCCAGAGAAATCTACTTTGCGTTAAGAAAAAGTAAAATGGCTGCGGAGACGGAACACAGACTCAGGGAGCTTTATCTTACGGAACCGGAGCAGACCGCGCTTCGACAGAAAGAGGAGGAGGAAAACAGAAGAAAGAAAGGAAAAGAGAAATGGGAGAGAGTAAAGAAAATAAAAAAGGAATTTACAAAGGTTGTGGCAAAGAACCGCCTCAAACAAGGATTGTTCAAACGAATTTCCGATTTTCTTGCAGTGTCTTATTATTATAGGAAGGAAACGGCTGAAATCGCAGCCGGCTATTTAAAGGACGCAAAGACGGGAATCTGTCTATTCGATGACGAAGACCTGGCTGAGCTGATGAAGCTTCTTATACAGCTGCACAGGTATGGGGAAATGGATTTGGAAACATTAAAACAGTGCATAGGAAAGGCAGAGGTGAAAGAATGCGAGAAGGAATGCAGGGAAGAATCCGAGAAAGAGTCTGTGCATGCGTGAAGCAGCATATCCAGACGGTAAGCAGCCTGGAAGGATCGTTTCTGCCGTATCACTTTGTAGAGGAGTACGGGGAAGACCGGTGCCGGGAGCTCTGCGGCACCATCGAAGACTATGGGGTGGCAGGGAGCATCCAGAAGCTGTCAGAAGAGGGAAAAAGATACCTGATGGAGGATCCGGATTTTCTTGGCTCCCTGAAACAGATCCGGATGGAAGGAGGGAAAAACACGTATTGGCGCATGGACCGGCTGCTTTCCCGGGCACGGGGAGATTGTCTGTCTAAGCTGGACTATGGGGACATCCGGGAGGTTTTGGTGGATGAAACAATTTCGGCGGATCTTCAATATCCATACCTGAACTATTTCATGCCGGAGCATTTAGCGGGTGAAGAAAAAGAGCGGGTACTTGCCGGACTGGAAAAATTCCAAAGGGAAATCCGCATTAAGCTTTCCGAACTCTCCCAAAAGGAGCGTAAGCTGATCGGCCATCCCCTGTTTGTGACCGGGCTGCTGGATGGTCTGCTCAACCAGGAAAGCACATGGGAAATGCTGACGTGGCCGGGGGTATTGCCCCTGCTGGAAAAAATATACAGCATAGACCCCAGACAGAGGTTATGGGACACCCAGTTCCATCAGATCGTGGAAGCGGCGGAGGAAATCCAGGCGCTGCTGGAACAGGTACTTCCCTGCTTTGAGGAAGAACAGCAGGTGTTGCTGATCAGACGCTGGATGGAGAACGAGAGACTGCTCTATGACCTGAAATGCCTGGCAAGGATGCTTCCGGATATGGGAAAGAAGGAAAAAGAAGAGCTTTTGGGAAGCCGGGCTGCTTATGTGCTGACTCTGTATGAGATCAGGCTGGACAACATCCATTTAGAGGAATTGAGCACCGGACAGACACAGGTATTGATTTACGCAGTCCTTTCCGGTAAAAAGCATTTCTTAAATCTGATTAATGAGCACAGTGATGCGTTCCGGAAACTGGGATATTTTTCCTTGCTGCTTGACCCGTATGTATATCGGAGGTTCTTAAATTTAAACACGGTGAATGAAAAGAACCTGCGGGACGCGGCAGGACTGCCGACCATCCATGACAGGTGCAGGCAGTACTTGAAACGTCCCAGCTATACCTTTGAAGAACTCCGGACACTGACGACCAGGGATCCCGTTTATTTCCGCTTGTATGGCTTGCTTACGAACGAAAGGAGTGATGACCGTCTGCGGGTGCTGAAGGAGCTGCTGAAGCGGGAAGCGCTCCCATCCAGAATGGATGAGGAGAAGCTGGAAGCGCTGGCGGCACGCTTATCGGCAAAGCCACTGTCCGGATGGATGGGAAACGAGCTGGGGCATATCAGGGAACTGAAAACCGATACGGCCATAGAGCTGCTGACGGATTGGGAATTGTATAAAAGCTATATTCCGAATCTTGTCAATGGCAGACAGGCAGCTTACCTGATCCGAAACCAGGATCTGCTGCCAAAATACAAAACGTTTGGAGAACTGCAGGAGCACCTGATTGAAGAAGATCTGAACTGGGCATGGCTGAGGAAATATCTTGGGATCACCGATGCATTTGTAAAGCAGCATGAAAGGGCAGTGTATCAGTTCGTGTCCTGGGGAGATGCGCAGATCGTTTATGAATTCTGCCAGGGAATGGGACAAAAACTGGAAGAAGTGCGCCGGCTTTTGACAGCCCATCTGATGGGAGAATTTGAGAAGGTCAAATACTACAGGGGAGACTTGGAAAAAGAGATCTCTTACCCAGTCGGTCAGAGGACGGAAGAACTTTGGAAAAAGAACCGGTCAAGGAAGGAGGGAAGATACCGGGCGTGGGAGGAGGACCGTTTTATCCCATTGCTGCAGATCGGGGAGATACCGAGGGCAACCTGCCTCTCTTACCGGGATGGGGAGTATAAGGAATGCCTGCTGTCCTGCTTTGACGCAAATAAAAAGGTGATCTATCTGGAAGAGGATGGGAAAATTGTATTCCGGGCTATGCTCCGTTTAACCAAAGGGTCAAGCGATAGGAAACCAATGAAAAAGAAGAAGGTTGAGTTTGCTGATTTGACCCGGGAAGAGGAGCGGGAAGGCACGGCTCCTGCAAAAGAAGATCTGATCCTGTTTTTGGAACGTCCCTATATAAGCGGACTTAGCACAAGCAGGGAAGAAAACGCAGTATCCTGCGTATACCATCTGGTGCAGGAAAAAGCCGGGGAGCTTGGCGCACGTCTGATTATCAGCAAAGACTATGATAGATATGACGTGTTTGCAAGATACCAGTGCAAAAACTATTATGTGTATATCTCTGCTTCGAAAAACGGGGAGCAGTACCTGGACAGCTTGGGCGGTATGGCAGCGGTAAGCAGTTCCGGCTCTTATGAGAGCGGTGCTTTTCTCCTGCCTGGGAGAGCAGAGGCGGACGCTGCGTAGAAAATTCTCTGTGCAAAAGGAACGAGCCATTCGCGGGTGACAGAATGCGGATCCAGATTATAAGATGAAAAAAGAAAATGAAATGAAATAACTTGTATTGATTGATAATTAATCTAGTGCTAAGATAAAAATACTTAGACGCCTAGAAGAAAGAGAGGGTACAATGAATAGAGCGGACTTAATCAGTAAAAAGGGCAGCATGAAACAGAACGATTTTATCGGCAGAATGGGGAACCGGAGTCGAAGGGATTTGAGGGGAAGAGTTCTGACAGATGACGAGATTCACCAACTATTATCCGCAATCACAGATGAAAGGGAGAAAGCGCTGATCGCTGTCATTTTAGGGACAGGCATAGGCAATTTCGATTTGATAGAAGTGCGGTTGGCAGACATTGACCGTTTTTGGCGGCTTACTTTCCGGCGGCAAAAAACTGGAGAAGCGCGCGGGGTACAACTGAGCAGCCGGGTGATGGAGATCCTGGGTGCCTATTTAGAGCAGCGCAAAGACAAGAGCCCTTATCTGTTTCCGGCTAAAAAACCGGGCGTAGTCGGCCGTGACTGGTGGAAACATGCGGAAAATGTTGCGGAGGATACGCCGATGGATTCTAAGATAATGCTTTTTACGATAGACAGGGCTATACAGCGCTCCGGCATGGATATAAAACGTTGCGATTTACGGTTGACATTCCGTACGCGCGCAGCGGAAAAACGGGAGGAAGATGAAATGATCGAAAAACTTGTATGCCTGCTTCATGTGAATGTCGATACTGCAAAAGAAATCCTGTATAAATACGTGGGGAAAAGAAAAAATGTCGGGTTGTGATGAAAAGAAAAATGAACAGCGGTTTGACCGGTAAATTTTTTCAAATCGCAGCATAAGGATGTCAAGCCCTCCCGTGTGGGGAGGGCTGCTTCTTTACAGAAATTTCCGCTTTCTTTGGCGTACAGGATCTTGCTGCTAGGACACTGGGAGATGAAAGTTTTCCATAGATAAATCCATTGGAATGTAGATGCATTTCTGATATAATAAAGGCAGATGGAGGCAATGATGAGAATGAGTATTCAATCAGATGTAGAAATACTATCCGTGCAGGCCCTTGAACAATATGCTAGAAAGCACAATCTTTCCACGGCAGAAGCTGCCAAACTATTTTATAAGCACCAAGTATTTGAAAAAATCCTAATTCAACATGAATATCTTCATCAGCTTGACTTGGAAGAGACACTTAATTATGTAGAAGATATTATCGCTGAAAATGCGCCGGAGCTTGTGCTTTACCATGGTTCCAATATTGCATTTGAGAAGATTGATCTGACAAAATCCCATGATCGCCGTGATTTTGGTCGGGGATTTTACTGTACAGTCTTAGAAAGCCAGGCAGAAGAATGGGCCAGGCGGCTTTATCTTCGATCCCATAAAGGGGGTAGATACATTTACCGTTACTTGTTCCGACAGACAGATGACTTAAAGATTAAGCATTTTGCTGCTCTGAACCAGGAGTGGCTGGAGTTTATCAAAGAAAATCGCACAAAAGGCGGTATCCAGCACTCTTATGATGTGGTAGTGGGGCCAGTTGCAGATGACAATACAATGGAGACAATTCAGTTATATTTGTCAGGCATTTTAAAAGCCGGAGAAGCGGTGGAAAGACTTCGCTATAGTAAAGTCAACAATCAGGTGTCTTTCCATACACCCTTTGCCGTAGAGCATCTGATGTTGGAATCTCGAAGGGAGGTTAGAGAAATATGAAGGGCATCTATTATTTTAATGGAAAGGATATTACTATGAATATGTGTATCCAGATCCGGGATGTGATCGACATCATCAAGGAAAGGAGCAATCTTTCCTTTCCAGATGCAACCCTTGCCTTTTACCAGTCTCAGACCTATCAGGCTCTGCAGAATACCGAAAATACGCTTTGGGCAGAGTCGGCGGGATATATCGCGGACAGGTTCTATGAAGAACAGGAGCAAAAAGAATTGCAGCCAAACTAAATTTTTATACACTATGTTTCAAAGGGAACTTCCTTATAACAGAGGGAGTTCCTTTTTTTGAACCATATTCCTTATAATATAATGTATGGCAAAGGTCTATTATGAATCAGGAATAAGGAACCGGTATACTAACAATGGAAAGCAAGCCGCGTAAACGTTCTATTGTCATGAATAAAAAATCAGGGAACACCTCTGGGATTAGGATGGCGTTCCCTGATTTTCTTCATAAATTGCATTTAAAAGCTTCTGTATGATGCGTTTCTGCTCGGGGTGAAGGGCGTTCCACTTTTTCAATAAGTCTTTTTGCGCTGGAGTAAGTTCCACAAAATCGTCCTCCATAAAAAATTGGGCAAGTGTCATATCAAATGCCCTGCATATAGCCTCCAATGTAGGCAGCGTGGGAAGATTATTGCGTTTAAACAGATTTGTAATGGTGGTCTGAGAAAGTCCCGCTTCTTTTGCCAAACGGTATTCAGACCAGCCGCGTTCCTGAAGCAGATTACGCAAGCGTGCTACGACTTCCAAAAAGCATACCTCCTGTTGATCGGTCTGCAGCCAGTTACATGTGTTTCATAATGTATAAGATAAGCTCTTTATTTTTATCAGAGAGCGCCGCCCAAAGAGACAGCACTTCCTTCTCCTTATCGTTTAATGTTACGGCCTCATTCTCTTCTGCGAAGAATTGACATAAAGTAATATCGAACGCATCGCAGATCCGTTCTAAAGTATATATGGTCGGCAGTTGTCCGCGCTTAAACAGGTTACTGATGGTGGTCTCCGAGAGACCGGCCTGCTTTGCCAGCCGATAGGCACTCCAATTACGTTGCGTCATTAATTCCCGCAGTCGCTCTTGTACATCCATTCTTTCTTCCTTTCCATATTTTAATACTATGATACTGCTCATTTATGGAGTATAATAGTCAATATGAGTTTGCAATATACCACTAAAATTTGGAGTAAAGAGGGAAAAGATGGAGGAGGAACAGAAACAAATGGATCAAATAAGAATATCAAAGAAAGAAGGCAGATCGATCGCTTACTATGTATTTATGGGGTGCCTGATGGCAGCTTTCACGGCAATCATCACCGTCTGCATGTCGATTATAAAAAGCAGAAAAGAGGAGGCACAGGACATGGAGAAAATAATGAATACAATTTATGCTTATCTGGCGGAGTCCACAGAGGAAGAGTACAATGAAATAGCGGAAAAGATCCGGCAGGATCTGGTGCTGGGAAAGTACTACGCGAAAAATAAGCTGGAATATCTTGACTACATCCCAAACACAGCGAATGATTGTGTGGCAGAAGAGCATGGGTCTCCAATGCTCTTAGATCTGAATACAGGAGCAGCCTACCAGCTGGATTTTTCGGAAGAGGAGGAGCAGGATGGCCTTTCTGTAAGCTGGGGATACGATGAAATCAGCGAGACGGGGATCCAAATTGTGGCGGATTTTGCTCAAAAAAGCAAGCGCGCAGAGATTGACAGTAAAAGGGGGATCGTAAGCGTGCAGCGGATGAAGACGCTGTTTTGTGATGATTGTATCTGTGAAATACTGGAGATAAATGAAAATACGCCTTTGCCGGAGCTGATTTTATTTAGCGGAGAAATGGGAAAATTCTATCCGGTGGTCAATGGTGGGGACTACCGGTTTGGCGGTTGTCAGGTGGAGATCCTGTATCAAGAGAGCGGCTGCTATGAGTTAACGGCAGTCAGCTGAGGAGGGACTTATGACACAAAATGAAAGAACCAGAAAAGGTATACTGTGGATGCTTTGCTCACTGGGTTCCTATGGTTTCGCACTGTTGCAGCCGTCTATAGGAGCAAAACTTCATATTTCAGACGATTATATTGCTTTTGCGATTATGGTCTGGATCCTGGCTGGTGCCGTCAGTGCCTGCCTTTATGGGAGCCTCCCGGAACCGGATGTATCTGATGAAGTTTTAGACGAACTGCAGGAAATGATTAACGCCAGAAAAGATAACTGGAAGCTGGGAGCATGAAAGAATCAACCCCAATCTGCCTGTGGATGGACAGGTAAGAATTACCTCTTGAAAACAGAACAAATGTTCGATATAATAAAAACAAAAAACGCAGGAGGTGCTGCTGTGGGGCGCGTAATTTTTCACGTAGATGTAAATTCTGCCTTCCTTTCCTGGGAAGCTGTGTACCGTTTGTACCATCTTGGAGGAAAGGTAGATCTGCGTACACAGGTGGCAGCAGTTGGCGGGGATATGGCAATGCGCCATGGCATAATCCTTGCAAAATCGATTCCGGCGAAAAAATATCACATCCAGACGGGTGAAACCATCCTGGAAGCGAAGCAAAAATGCCCCGATCTGCTCCTGGTTCCGCCTAATTACAGCTTATACGAGCAGTGTTCCAAAGCATTTATGGAGGTGCTTTTACAGTATTCCCCGGACGTGGAACAATATTCTGTGGATGAAGCGTTCATAGATATGTCCGGAACCGATAAGCTATGGGGAGATCCGGTGACTGCGGCGAACCGGATCCGGTCGCAGATCAAAGAAGAACTGGGCTTTACTGTAAATATAGGAGTATCCGAAAATAAGCTGCTGGCAAAGATGGCAAGCGATTTCCAGAAGCCTGACCGGGTACATACCCTTTGGCGGGAAGAAATCCCCGCTAAAATGTGGCCGCTTCCGGTATCCAATCTCTTCTTTGTGGGGCGCTCTACAGCAAGAAAACTGCACACGCTGGGGATTGATACAATCGGGGAACTGGCTGCGGCCGACCCGTATATTTTAAAATCCCATTTAAAAAAGCATGGGGAAATCATCTGGGCATTTGCGAATGGGATTGATGTATCGGTCGTGCAGTCCCAGCCGCCTGCAAATAAAGGCTACGGAAACAGTACGACAATCGCATTTGATGTATGCGATTCTTCTACCGCCAAGCTTGTTTTGCTGGCTTTAGCAGAAACGGTAGGAGCAAGGCTGAGGGAAGCACATGTGCGTGCAGAAGTAATCGCGGTCGGTATCAAGGACTTCGAACTTCATTACGCAAGCCACCAGATGACTTTACCAAATGCCACAAATATCACTCTGGAGATACATCGCTGTGCCTGCCAGTTATTTGAGCAGTTATGGGACGGCACTCCCATCCGGCATCTTGGTATTCATACCAGCCGTATCCGAGATGGAATGGATGTGAGGCAGATGGATCTTTTTGATCTGACTGATTATGAGAAATGGGAATGCATGGATAACACGGTGGATGCTATACGAAAACGATACGGGAAAGACTCTTTGATAAGAGCATCCTTCCTTGGTAGTAAAATTGATCATATGTCAGGAGGAATCAGTCGGGAAAAGCGAAGCGTAGATTATGAAAAAATAGAAGTAGAGTAGGAGTGGTGATAAATGGGATTTACATTGGAAAAACAGACAGAACAGCTCCGGGAAGAAGCAATTCAGGGAAAATATCAAAAGGTTGCGGTTTCCTGTTGGTTTACCTCAAATGGCAGAAGTATGCCGCGGATGGTCAAATTTCAGGATGTGGAAGGAAATATACAATCTATCCGAAACATTCATCTTATTAAGACAGAAGAAAAATATTTTGCAGGAATTAAGATGAAGCGGTATGATTGTTGCGCTGTAGACTGTGGCATTATGAAATATTTCACATTGCTATACCATATAGAAGAAGGACGATGGGATATGGTAGTAAGGTAAAATACTATATATTGATTTGATGACATTGACAATAACTATATCTTGTGCTAAATTGTAATTGGATGATAATTTCGCATAAGGCCATTATGCAGAAGTTTTGTTCCGGCAAAAATGCCGGGAGTATATTTTCAGATCATATCTTATTATGCGCAGAAAGGCATCAAAAGTCTAGGAATGGATTTTTGGTGCTTTTTTTGTGCCCTGAAGAGTGGTACGAGAGGCTTCTGAGGTATTTATGCAAATAAAGGAAAAGGAGGGCAGGAAATCATCCGAATGGAGTAACAGAAAAATAATAAGCGGATAGCAGAATTTTTTATCGAGAAGGGGAAAATTTCCCTTCTTTTCTTATGGAATGGCTGGTATCCGCAAAACGGGGATACCGGCATCTGTTATCAGAAAGGAGAGGCTATGGTAGATTTATTTGCCGATATCCCTGAAGAAGTGATTGAAAGCACGATTAAGGCTATACGGGAAAACCTGGACAAGGTAGAACTCTATGGCGGCCACACCTTGAGGAAGCATACCGATATCCAGGTCCAGGCTTTGAAATACCGGCTTACCCAGGAAGACATCCGGTACGCTACATCCTTTTGGGATATGGAAGTGGCTGTCGCTGTGGCGCAGGAAATGATGCGGCGCTTTTTTGACGAAGAAATCGCTTTCTGGTTAAGGGGGAGCTATAGTGACTGCCTGCCGCTGATCCAGCGTTTTAAGAGCACAGTCGGATATGGCTTCCGGAAAGGTGAGGATAAGCTGCAGGAAAACCTGAAAAAAGCCTGCCTTGTATTGGTAAAAGACAAAACGGCAGACTGGGGGTTCCGCATCCTTACCAGTTACCCGATGTTTTGAAAACGATGGATGGAGGATGCTATGAAGCTGGAGGTCTTAATGGCCAAAAATGAAGGGATCGTAAAAGGAAAAAGGATCGACTTTGAGTTAGACCAAAGGAGCCGACTTTATATTGCTTCCTGCGGCGGGACAGCCTTTGGGGTTGCAAAGAAATTGATGTATGGGAAAAAACAGCAGCTAAAGCAAATGGGACATTCCTTTAGCGGAATTGCAGTAAAGGTAATCCCGGAAAGAAGGCATATGGAAGTCAAAATACACCGGGAAAGGAGGAAGAGCTATCCGAAGCATATGAGGCGCACGGCAAGGAAAGGAATGGAGAGAAAGGCGGTGGAACATGAGAGCGGAAGAATATGAAGGGTATTGCTGCCTTGCTATCGCTATTTTATGTAATGTGAACGCAAGCGAAGCTCAGAAGATGTACCACTATGGACCGTACCATCCGCTATGTAAAAAGATTATGAAGAAAAAGGTACCTCAAAAGGGGTTGGCAAAACTAAGCCGGCAGGAATCCCGCAAAGTAATGAAAAAATTACTGGACCAGGGATACACGGTCGATGCGGTGGCTGATGCTTTCCTCTGCTTTCCGTCAACTGTGAGGAGGAGAGTAAAAGAGGTGAAAGAAGTGAAAGAAGAAGAGGAGGAGGATATGCATTTACACAAATTTGCGGAACTGGCTTCTTTTGAAGAGATTGCCTGCGGCGGAACCCTTGGGGCAACCGAAGAATACCGAAGTTTCTTTAAAAAGCTGCATCCCTCGCAATTTCTGAATTCTATGATCCGTATCCCGATCTACGAGGTGAAATATTCCTATTTTACAGCACGGCGGAATTATCGCGTGGGTTATAAGTATATGTTCCTGCGACTGGAGCATGAGGAAGTGGATATGGAAGTAGAAATGGCATTTCAGGATTGGGTAGACGATCTGAATAAAAGGAAACCATACCGGAAGATTTCCAATGTAAGGATTCTGGAGATCAAACCGATTGCTTATGCAAGTTTCCGGGTTGGTTTTTAAAAGCTCTGCATTTCTTCTAAGCCCGGGTGACAGCCAGGGTTGCTGCTTAGAAAGACTGTGATTGCGGACAGTTCTTTTGATACAAGTAATCGGCCAGGCAGCGTAAAAAGACACGCCGGGAAGCATGGCTTTTCCGTCCTGCAGCAAAATCTAATGCAAAGGACGGGGAAGGAATGGAGCAGATTTGTTTATTTCCAATAGAGGACAAAATAGAACGTGCGATCCAAAATCTGAAAATGTTTGAGGAAACCGCCCTCCGGATGAATCCAGACGGATACTATTTGGCGTTTAGCGGAGGAAAGGACAGCCAGGCTATTTTTCACTTGGCACAGATGGCTGGGGTAAAGTTTACGGCGCATTACCATGTGACAACGGTGGATCCTCCGGAGCTGGTACATTTTATCCGGAAGGAATACCCGGAGGTTTCCATGGAAAAGCCAGAAGAATCCATGTGGAAGCTGATCATCAAAAAAGGATTTCCCCCAACCCGGAAAGTCCGGTATTGCTGTTCTGAACTGAAGGAACGGGGAGGGGAAGGCCGGTTTGTAATCACTGGCGTCCGCTGGGCAGAAAGCAGAAAACGCAAAAACCGCGGGCTGGCAGAAATAAGAGGCGCGGAAAGCGCGAAAGTTTTACTTTTAAATAATGACAATGATGAGAAACGGCGGCTGATCGAGAGCTGTGTAATGAAAGGGAAACGGGTATTAAATCCGATCATCGACTGGACGGATGAAGAAGTGTGGTCTTTTATTTATCACTATGTCCACAGATATTGCTGTCTTTATGATGAAGGATTTACAAGGATTGGGTGCATCGGCTGCCCATTGGCATCGGTTCGAAAACGGGAAAAAGAGCTTGCGCGCTATCCAGGCTATAAGTCGGCTTATCTGAAGACCTTCGGGGAAATGCTGAAAAGCCGCAAGCAAAGACATTTGGAGGAAGACACGTGGGAGAGTGCGGAAGACGTCTACCTTTGGTGGATGTATGGAACAGAACCGGCTCCCAAACAGGTTCCTGGACAGCTTTCGCTTGCATTGGGAACAGAAAGGGAATGGATAAGTGAAACGGAAAAGATGAAAGGGAAAACGAAGAATGAATGGCTGACGCTATACCAGCAACGCTACAGCGAATGGCAGAACATCCACAAGTATGGAACCGAACAGATGTGGCCGGATGGGATCGCTCTGGCAGAGATCCGGAGAGAGCTGCTGGAGATCCAGCGAATCCTTATCAGCTATGGTGTTGAGGTCCCGCTTCCGGAGGAATTGCCTGCAGGGTATATGGCAAGGGCTGATGACATACGAAAGCAGGCCAGGGCATGTCTGGAAATTTATAAGAATTCGGAAGATTACCAGTATCTTCTTTGCCGGGAACCGCTCCTTACGGACCGGCAGAAAAGGAAGACTCAGATTTTGTATGCACTCGGTGTAGTACAAAATTTGGAGACGGCCATCGAAGAGGAAAACCTGGTGGTCATGCGTGCGTTTGGAAACGAAGGCCAGTATGGGAAACTGCTCTCAGATACCGCTTCAAAGGTAAAAGAGATACCATTGGAGATGGCAAAAAGAGAAACAGAAAAAACAGTGCCTTCAATGCCTTACGAAGAAGAACAGATCGAAGGGCAAATGAGCATTTTTGATCTGGCATCTTGAAGAAAAGGAGGAGACGAATGGTAGACCAGAAAATGATAGCTGGGATTTTTAATGATTTCCTGGGCGTATATATTGGAAAAGTGAATCTGGGAATTCGGCCTTTGCAGGAAAAATATGGAAAACATCCGGTGCTTATGAAGCTTTTATCCAATGTGGAGGCTGCTTCAGAAATCCCGGTGGCAAAAGCCATGAAAGAGATCTATGGATTTTACAAAGAATACCGCGGCAGGCCTTTGTCAGATAAAGACTGGGAGGAGATTGTAGAACGGGCCGGACAGCTGCATAAGGCCTGGAACGAAAATGTCTGGTGCCGCCAGGTAATTCTGGAAATGGTGAACCTGCTAGACGTGGATGACCGGGAGCAGCGGAAACTTGCGGCGGAAACCGAAAAAAGGTTGGAGAACCCACCGGAAGCTGCGGAAGGGGAAGCTGCCTGAATGTTGGAATGGTGGGAGGGAGGCTTCCCTCCTGCCGGAATGCAGAAAGGAAATAGAGTATGATTGAAAAAATGGTAGAAAATGTTGTGGAATTGAATGACGCGGCAGTGCATTTAAGAAACCAGGGAGATATGGAAGCGCTGCGGAGGCTGGCGAAAAAGTGGGCTGTCCCTTATGAACAGACGGAAGATTTCATCCAGGGACGCAGATACCGGCTGGCCGAAATACCCATTGGGCAGAAAATATTCCGCACAGCTTCCGAGAAGCTCCGGGAAGAGATACTGGTGTTAGATGACAAAGATTTCGCAGGGATTATCGGCTGGCATATCATCCGAAAGTGTGAGGAGGATCCGAAACTTGCCATATCGGTCATGAAAAGGCATAAATCCCTGCAAAGATGTCTGGATTTTGTGATGGAGAAAGCCTTTGAAACGGCCACGGAGCAGGCAAAAAAGAAAGGGCTTGGCCGGGTCAGGGAAAATACAGCGCTGACTTTGACGGAAAAAACAGTATTCCCCTGGGCGGAAGAGTATTACCGGAGAGAGGATGAGGCGGAAACCCTGGCAAAAGAAGCAGAAGAGAAAAAGAAAATTCTTTCTGAATGGGAGCAGGCTGAGCGGAAATCAGCTTCTGCCGGGAAAACAACAGTAAAAAAGAAGGATGCGGGAAGCGTAGAAAAACACAAAGAAAGCGCGCCTAAGAAAAAAGAAACGGACGGGCAGATGTCTTTGTTTGATCTGGCGTGATAGGAGTAACGAGGAGGATTATGATTGCATACAAAGGTTTAAAAAAAGATCTTACCTGCCTGGGCTACCAGTTTTTGCTGAACCAGGTGAATATAACAGACCAGGCAAACTGCGCGGAAAACGGGTTCCACTGCGCGGAGAATCCACTGGACTGCCTTTGCTATTACAGAGATTGGCGCAAATCCGTCTATTTTCTTGTAAAAGCGGAAGGGGACCTGGACGAGGATTCGGTTGACAGCAAAATTTCCTGTACCAGGATAACGCTGCTAAAGGAATTGTCTTTTCAGATGCTTTTACTTCATGGTCTTGCCTACATGGCCCGGCATCCAGGGCGCAAATGGTGCTCGATAGTGAAAAAAGAAGAGGGAAGATGCTGGGACGGATACGTCGTGGTCAGGGGAAAACATCCAAAGGCATCCGGAAGCATGGGAGATATCCTTGCACTCGCGAAGGAGGAACCTGACAGCCAGCAGATCCAGGAAGTGGCTCTGTATGTAGTGGATGGGAAGCAATATAAGCCGCATACCTGGTATGGCGTGGACGGAAAAGCATAGAGTGAGGTGTTTCATGAAGCGAAAAGAATTATTGCGGATTCCGGTTCAGATGTTAACACCCCATATGGAAGAATTGCTGCAGTGCGGGCAAGACCGAAAACCAGGCGCATTCTGCCGTGCCAAGATAGAAAAGGACCTGCTGGTACTGGATACCTACTTAAATGACAGAAAGACTGCTTCCAGCCAGCTATCCTACCGTATCTTTGCCGATCGTAAGGAAGAGGATTCCATTACTTTTGATACGAAAGAACAGAAATGGCGGATCGCACGGATGGACAATCTGCCGGGAGCATGGTATTGCAGGGATGCATGCACATATGTCGAGCCGGAGGAAATAAAACGGATAGAGATCAAGGGTTGAATGATACGGAACGGCGAGTTGCGGAAAAGAGGCTCCGAAGTGAAAAAATTAAAATCTTGGAAGAGAAAAGGGAGAAAGAGATGGCACAAAACGGGGAACAATTAAGTCTTACGCTTTGAAAAAGCCCAAGGCATTTTTACCTCTCCGATTTATGTCGACGGCAAAAGAAATCTGTGTTACTGTTTAGTTGTAAGATATTTTACATGGATATTCCATGGAGTACAATGCTTTTGTTCCGGCAGGTATCGGAAGATAACTTTGTTCAGATGAGCTGAATAATACGAAAAGAATGGCATCAAAAATCATGTGCAGTGGTTTTTGGTGCCTTTTTTGCGTTGTACAGAAGCAGAAA
>DVFT01000209.1 GCA_018713105.1 Candidatus Limivivens merdigallinarum
CATCTGATGCTGCCCGACCTCTGTGACGATGATGGCATCGCCCTGGGTCACCTTATAGATATCCTCCACAATATACGGACCGCTCAGCACACTTGTGTCATAGGTCAGGGGATATTTCTCCTTCAGTTCCCTGATTTCCTCCAGCCATTCCTCGTGGCGGTTCTCCTTGATCTTAGGATTCAGGCGTTTCAGCACCTCCTTCACATCACCGATAATCGCCATATCCACCAGGATATTCTTGTTGATCTCCGCAGGATCCACATCGATCTGGAGAATCTTGGCATTCTTTGCGAAACGGGAAGCATTTCCCACTACGCGGTCGCTGAACCTGGCGCCGATAACCACCAGAAGATCTGACTTGGTCACGCCGAAATTGGAGGTCTTGGTTCCGTGCATCCCGATCATCCCGCAGTACAAAGGATTCGTCCCCGGGAAAGCACCTTTTCCCATGAGGCTGTCGCCAACCGGCGCCTGGATCTTTTCTGCCAGCTCGATCAGTTCTTTTGACGCTTCGGAAATGACGGCGCCTCCGCCCACAAACAGGAAGGGGCGTTTTGCCTCATTGATCATCTTGGCTGCTTCACAAAGATCCTTCTCCTTGATATATTCAGAACTTGGAACCACTGGCATAGGCTCTTTCGGTTCATATTCCGTCACGGCAGCCGTCACATCCTTGGCAATATCCACCAGAACCGGACCTGGGCGGCCATCCTTAGCGATAAAGAAAGCGCGCCGGATGGTGTCAGCCAGCTTCGTGACATCCTTCACGATAAAATTGTGTTTGGTGATCGGCATCGTCACGCCGGTGATATCGATCTCCTGAAAGCTGTCTTTCCCCAGGAGGGGAACCGTTACATTTGCCGTGATCGCCACAATGGGAATGGAATCCATATATGCTGTGGCAATGCCGGTTACCAAGTTGGTGGCTCCGGGTCCGGAAGTCGCCATGCAGACGCCTACCTTACCCGTTGCCCTCGCATACCCGTCCGCCGCATGGGCAGCTCCCTGCTCATGGGAAGTGAGGATATGACGGATTTCTTTTTCGTGTTTATATAATTCATCGTAGATGTTCAGGATGCTTCCGCCGGGATAGCCGAACACGGTATCGACTCCCTGCTCCTTTAAGCATTCCAGGACGATCTCAGATCCGTTTAGTTTCATGGTATTCCTCCCCTGTATCAGTTATTCTTCGGAATTTCCAGAATGGCACCGCGGTTTCCGCTGGTCACCATGGCAGCATATCTTGCCAGATAGCCAGTGGTAATCTTTGGCTCCCTCGGCTGCCACTTTGCCCTTCTCTCCTTCAGCTCCTCGTCGCTGACTTTCAGGTTCAGGCTGTTGTTTGGAATATCGATTTCAATGATATCCCCTTCTTCTACCAGGGCAATCGGTCCTCCCACCGCGGCTTCCGGGGAAACGTGACCGATGGAAGCTCCTCTGGAGGCTCCGCTGAACCGTCCGTCTGTGATCAGCGCCACACTGGAACCTAAGCCCATGCCGGCGATGGCTGAGGTAGGATTCAGCATCTCCCGCATACCCGGACCGCCTTTTGGTCCTTCGTAGCGGATCACCACCACATCGCCCGGGTTGATCTTTCCGCCCAGGATCGCAGCGATGGCATCCTCCTCGCAGTCAAATACACGCGCCGGTCCACTGTGTACCATCATCTCCGGCACCACGGCAGAACGCTTCACTACACCGGAATCCGGTGCCAGATTTCCTTTGAGGATCGCTAAGCCCCCAGTCTCGCTGTAGGGATTCTCCAGAGGACGGATGACCTCCGGATTCAGATTTTTGCTGTCCTTGATATTCTCGCCTACGGTCTTTCCAGTTACGGTCAGACAGTCCAGATTCAAAAGATCCTTTTTCGTCAGTTCCTTCATCACCGCATAGACGCCGCCTGCTGCGTTCAGGTCTTCCATGTAGGTAGGGCCTGCCGGAGCCAGATGGCAGATATTCGGTGTTCTGGCGCTGACCTCGTTGGCGATATCCACATTCAGCTCCACGCCTGCCTCATGGGCGATTGCCGGGAGATGGAGCATACTGTTGGTGGAGCATCCCAGTGCCATATCCACAGTCAGCGCATTCATGAAGGCTTCCTTTGTCATAATGTCCCTGGGACGGATATTTTTTTTCAAAAGCTCCATCACCTGCATTCCTGCCTGTTTTGCCAGACGGATCCTCTCGGAGTAAACCGCCGGGATCGTACCGTTTCCTTTCAGACCCATTCCCAGCACCTCGGTCAGGCAGTTCATGCTGTTTGCCGTGTACATACCGGAACAGGAACCGCAGGTAGGGCATACATGGTTTTCAAAATCTGTCAGTTCTTCTTCCGTAATTCTGCCGGAAGTATACTCTCCTACTGCCTCAAACATACTGGAAAGGCTTCTCTTCTGACCATGCACATGGCCTGCCAGCATGGGACCGCCGCTGACAAAGATGGTCGGGACATTGATCCTGGCTGCCGCCATCAAAAGCCCCGGAACATTCTTGTCACAGTTCGGAATCATGACCAGAGCGTCAAACTGATGTGCCAATGCCATCGCCTCGGTGGAATCGGCAATCAGGTCTCTGGTAACCAGTGAATATTTCATCCCAACATGCCCCATGGCAATACCGTCACAGACTGCAATCGCCGGAAACACTCTCGGCACGCCGCCTGCCATGGCAACGCCCATTTTTACAGCCTCCACGATTTTATCCAGGTTCATATGCCCGGGAACGATTTCATTATAGGAGCTTACAATTCCGATCAACGGTTTCTCCATTTCTTCCTTTGTAAAGCCCAAAGCATTGAACAGGGAACGATGGGGTGCCTGCTGCACTCCTTTTTTTACTGCATCACTTTTCATGATTATTCACCTCTCCTTATCGAATACGTTCGGCGATCAGATCGCCCATCTTTGCCGTCCCTACCTGGGTACAGCCTTCCGACATGATATCTCCCGTACGGAAGCCATCTTTTAATACCTGCTTGACTGCTGCCTCAATGGCATCTGCCGCCTCGTCCAAATCCAGGGAATAGCGGAGCATCATCGCCGCCGACAGGATCGTCGCAATGGGATTTGCCAGATCCTTGCCCGCGATATCCGGCGCCGAACCATGGCTCGGCTCGTACAGACCGAATTTTGTTTCGTTAAGGCTTGCTGAGGAAAGCATTCCGATGGAACCGGTCACCATGCTCGCCTCATCGGAGAGGATATCTCCGAACATATTCTCTGTCAGGATCACGTCGAACTGTTTCGGGTCTCTCACCAGCTGCATGGCACAGTTGTCAACCAGCATGTGCTCCAGGGTCACATCTTCGTAATCTTTCGCCACTTCCTCCACCACGCTTCTCCAGAGCCTGGAGGAATCCAGCACATTCGCCTTGTCCACGCTGGTCACTTTCTTTCTTCTCTTGCGGGCGATATCAAAGGCTCTCTTTGCAATGCGTCTGATCTCTCCCTCGGAATAAGTCAGGGTATCGATCGCCTTTTTCTCCCCATTTTCCTCAACGGTTTTTCTTTCCCCAAAATAGAGCCCTCCGGTCAGTTCTCTCATGATCACCATATCGAACCCATCGCCGATGATCTCATCCTTCAGGGGGCAGGCTCCTTTCAGCTCCTCATAGAGATACGCCGGACGCACGTTGGCAAACAGGTTCAGAGACTTCCGAATCTTCAAAAGCCCTGCCTCCGGTCTCTTCTCCGGCGGAAGCTGGTACCAGGGAGAGGTCTTGGCATCCCCTCCGATGGAACCCATGAGAACGGCATCACTTTTTCTTGCAGCCTCAATCGTCTCATCCGTCAGAGGAATCCCATGGACATCGATGGATGCCCCGCCCATCAAAAGGTCTGTATAATGTAATGTAAATCCGTATTTTGCCCCGGCTGCATCCAGGACCTTCCTTGCCTCCCGGACAATTTCCGGTCCAATACCGTCGCCGGCAATCACCGCAATGTTGTAATTCATGGTTGTTCATTCCTTTCAATTCTGTGCGCTTTCACACTGTATTAAGGTATACTATAAAACATTTCATCGGAGTTTTCAATATTTTTGTACGAAAAAACAGGAATGGAAACCCATTCCTGTTCAGCAGACTGCTCTTTTACTCTGTCTCTGCCTTCTCGACCTCAGCGATCGCGCTTTTCTTCATTGGGATACGGCAGTTCTTGTTGCTTCCAAATTCTACGATGACATCATCATCTGTGATATCGATCACAACGCCATAGAAACCTCCCGTAGTCACAATGCTGTCCCCAACGCTCAGTTCGGAAAGCATTGCCGCCAGCCTCTTCTGCTCCTTCTTCTGAGGCCTGATGGCCAGGAAATACATGATCGCAATGATGATCACGATATAGCCGATGGTAATGCCAAGTCCCATTCCACCGCCTGTTGCTTCTGTCAATAAATTCATTTGATTTCCTCCTTATATCCGGTTGAACCGGATGTACTCACATAAACTCAACTATACACAATTTTCCATCATACATCAAGTATTTTTACATAAATTTTATGATTTTTTGTGTCCGCCCTGTTCCATACCGGCAAGCTTTGCTTTTTTGTACTCTTTGTAGCAGCCTTTTTCAATGGCATCCCGGATCTCCTCCATCATATGATTATAAAAATAGAGGTTATGCAGCACACAGAGACGCATTCCCAACATTTCCTTTGCCTTCAGAAGATGGCGGATATACGCCCTGCTGTAGTGACGGCATGCCGGGCACTGGCAGCCTTCTTCGATGGGTGAGGCATCCAGCTCATATTTGGCATTGAAGAGGTTCAGTTTTCCGTGGTTGGTGTACACATGGCCGTGACGTCCATTTCTCGTAGGATATACGCAGTCGAAGAAATCCACGCCTCTGTCCACCGCCTCCAGGATATTGGCAGGGGTTCCCACTCCCATCAAATAGGTAGGTTTCTCAAGAGGCAGGTGCGGAACCACCGCATCCAGGATCCGGTACATCTCCTCATGGGTCTCTCCTACGGCCAGACCGCCTATCGCGTAACCATCCAAATCCAGCTTGGAGATTTCTTCGGCATGCCAGATCCGGATGTCCTCAAAGACACCTCCCTGGTTGATTCCGAACAGCATCTGGTGAGGATTGATGGTATCCGGAAGTGCGTTCAGCCTTTGCATCTCATCCTTACAACGGATCAGCCACCTAAGGGTTCGCTCCACGGAATTCTGGATATAATCCCGGCTTGCCTTGCTGGGAGGACATTCGTCAAATGCCATGGCAATGGTAGATGCCAGATTGGACTGGATCTGCATACTCTCTTCCGGTCCCATAAAAATCTTTCTCCCGTCAATATGGGAGTGGAATTTAACGCCTTCCTCCTTGATCTTGCGCAGCCCCGCCAGGGAAAACACCTGGAACCCGCCGGAATCCGTGAGGATCGGCTTATCCCAGACCATAAACTTGTGGAGACCGCCCATCTTTTTTACCACCTCGTCACCAGGGCGGACATGGAGATGGTAGGTATTGGAAAGCTCCACCTGCGTGCCAATCTCCTGAAGGTCCATGGTTGACACCGCCCCTTTGATGGCTGCCGCCGTTCCCACATTCATAAAGACCGGGGTCTGGATCACACCGTGGACGGTATGGAATTCTCCTCGTTTTGCTTTTCCGTCCTGCTTCAATAGTTTATACATAAATCACCATCCTTGTTTTCTTCACTCCATAGCAATACTTTCCATATTATACCCGTCCCTTCATCTTTTTTCAAGAGTATTTGAAATTTTGAGAAATATGTCGTATAATGGTGGCGG
>DVFT01000210.1 GCA_018713105.1 Candidatus Limivivens merdigallinarum
GGAAAAGAAGATATGAATCGTAGAGCATGCCCGGGGAATACCCCCTGGAATGAGGAAAAGAAGAATTGAATCGTAGAGCAGCCCGGAAAAGTACCCCCTGGAATGAGAAATTGAAGATTTAGATCGTAGAGCCGCCCGGGGGAATACCCCCTAGAATGAGGAAACGAAGATATGAATCGTAGAGCATGCCCAGGGAATACCCCCTGGAATGAGGAATTGAAGAATTGAATCGTAGAGTCGCACGTTTTGCTACCCTCAGAATCAGAATTATGCTATTCTAAATGGTAGAGGAGCCAGGCGTACTACCCCCAAGAATAAGAATTTGATGGATTTGAATGGTAGCGCGGTCTGAAAAGCACCCCCAGAAATAACAAATCCATGACCTATTCTAGCGTCAACCCTTGTCGGGAAGATGCTGGTAAAGACTCGTCCAGCCCGCTGAGTCTGCATTTTTTGGATTCGCTTACTTGAGAATGCATTCTGTGCGTTTGGTTCGTCGGTTTGACGAACGGCGTACCAGGAATACGAGGGAGGAATGATATGGAATTAATATTACCGAGATCAGACTATTATGCTTCCTACAGAGAAGCCATTGAGGAATGTAAACAGAAGCACTTAAACGAGATGGGCTATCTGGATATGGACGAAGAAAGCACCTTTCTTACAATAGAAAACTATCGAAAAGGGCGTAATCTCCCGGAAGGGTATGTATCTGCCACCTATCTGTGGCTGGTGGATGATGGAGAATTCATAGGTGAACTCAATATCCGCCATGAGCTGACCGAGGCACTGCTGAAATTTGGCGGAAATATCGGATATTGGGTCCGCCCCTCCAGGTGGAATCAGGGAATGGGAACAGAAATGCTCCGACAAAGCCTGGCATATATCAAAGAACACTTAGGGCTTCCCAAAGTCTTGGTAACTTGCAACGATGACAATATCGGTTCGAGGCGCGTCATTGAGAAAAACAACGGGAAGCTGCAGGACACGGTCAGAAATGTGATTGACGGCGATGAAAGGATGACGAGGAGATATTGGATTCAAATCCAATAGAGAAAATGAATTGCATCGCCAAAATATACAGAAAAAAGATTGAATTAAAAGAAAAAATAAAGTACAATTTAAAATACAAGAATTGTTGTTTCGGAAAAAAGAAGGCAGCCTGCGTGATAGCAGCTCTCAAGAACAGGCAGCATACAGGAAAAACACGTAAGGCAGGCTGTAGCTGAGAGAGGAGGCGGCTTATGGCAAAGTACAGATGTATGGTATGTGGGTTCATCTATGATGAGGAGAAGGAAGGGATTCCTTTCAAGGAATTGAAGGAATGCCCGGTCTGTCACCAGCCTACCGGGAAATTTGCCCTCTATGAGGAGGGCGAAAAGAGGGAGACGGTATCGGTTCCGGAGAAACTGACGCTGGATTATCAGAAAGAATTAGTCCGTGAGGATGAAAGCTGCCGGTATATGAAGGAAATCCATCAGATGGCAGTGTCCGGGCAAAGCGTCTATGCAGCTATGGGAACCAGGCTTCCCATGCCGGGGTGGGACGATATCCTGATTTTGGGCGCGCAGCTTGATCCCATGCCTTTGGAGGAACATGCGCCGGTGAACACGACTACGGTCATCGGCAAACATGCCAAAAAGCCCATGATTCTGGAAAATCCGGTCTATATTTCGCACATGTCCTTTGGCGCCCTGTCAAAGGAAGCAAAGGTTTCCCTGGCACGTGGAAGCGCGATGGCAAAAAGCGCCATGTGTTCCGGAGAGGGAGGGATCCTTCCCGAGGAACAGGCAGCAGCGGACAAATATATTTTTGAGTATGTGGGAAATCTCTACAGTGTGACGCCGGAAAATCTCCGGAATGCAGACGCTATAGAGATCAAAATCGGGCAGGGCACAAAGCCTGGAATGGGCGGACATCTTCCGGCAGAAAAGGTTACCAGGGAGATCAGCGTCATCCGGGGAAAGCCCATGGGGCAGGACGTGATCGCGCCTTCCAGATTTCCGGGGATTGAGACGAAAGAGGATTTGAAGGATTTGATTTCCCAGCTCCGCTATGCCTCCGAGGGCAGACCCATTGGGGTAAAAATTGCCGCCGGGCACATTGAGAAGGATCTTGCCTTCTGCGTCTATGCGGAACCGGACTTTATCACCATTGACGGAAGAGGCGGAGCCACCGGGTCGTCCCCGCTCCTGGTGAGAGATGCCACCAGCCTTCCAACCATCTATGCCCTTTCCCGGGCAAGAAAGTATCTGGACAGTATTGGCTCCGACATCGACCTGATCATCACCGGAGGACTTCGGGTTTCCTCTGATTTCGCTAAAGCGCTGGCGATGGGGGCTTCAGCGGTTGCCATTGCTTCAGCGGCACTGATGGCGCTTGGCTGTCAGCAGTACCGGATCTGCGGATCCGGTCTGTGCCCAATGGGGATCGCCACCCAGAAGGCAGAGCTTCGGGAACGGCTGCATGAGGATGCCGCCGCTTTAAGGGTGGCTAATTTCCTGAATGTATCCCTGGAGGAGCTGAAAACCTTTGCAAGAATTACAGGCCATGAAAACCTCCATGACCTGTCCTTGGACGACCTATGTACTATCAGCCGTGAAATCAGCGAGTTCACAGATATCCGTCATGCGTGAGCGGGAAAACAACGAGTTTCCCGATATCTGTCATGCATGAACCGGAAATAAGAAACCAAAACGCAGTCACACTAGCGGGAGCAGATCTTTGAGGGAGTCCAGCCGATAAGCCGGATTTTTTGCCGTTCCGTATCCGTAGGTTACATAGGCGAAGGGGATTCCGGCTTTTCGGCAGGCAGTTTCATCCCCTTCGGTATCGCCTACGTAGAGGACATCCTTGAGGTGATACCGCTCCATCAAAAGGCGGATGGTCTGGTCTTTCGGAAGATGGGTGTCCCCGTAGCAGAGATGGCCGGTGATGATGTCTTCCAGCTGATTCGTCTCGATCATGACTTCAATATATCCCGCCTGGCAGTTGCTCACCACAAAGAGCGGGCATTTTTTTGCCAGCAGCTTCAGGGT
Source organism: Candidatus Limivivens merdigallinarum (assembly GCA_018713105.1). GTDB lineage: Bacteria > Bacillota > Clostridia > Lachnospirales > Lachnospiraceae > Limivivens > Limivivens merdigallinarum. The sequence continues at coordinate 3,039 of DVFT01000210.1, forward strand.
GTCTGCCGCACCTGGATAGAGAGAAACCCGGTGAGTGGTGCGAAGAAGCTCGTTTTCTTTTTCACAGGTGAGGAGCCCCAGTTCCTCCCTACGTTTTGCGGGAAGCCCTTTGAAAATGACGGCTGCGATTTCATCCATGGGCTTTCCAAAAAGCTGTTTGAGAAGATGTGTATCCACCGTTGGCGGAAGTTCGGTATAAGCGGAAAGTGTGTCGTTCCATGCGGCTGCCGCAACGGGGGTCACATCCCAGAGTGTGCCGTCTACATCGAAAATCAGTGCATCCATTTCTATTTTACATTCCTTTCATCATTCAGTGAGAGTTTTTCCACCAGATATTATAGCGAAAAACCTTTGGAAAAGAAAGTCAAATCAGCAAAGAAACCTTGACAGAGAGTCGCCAGGGAGTTAAAATATAACAGTGATATATATTGCTGTTATATTTTAACTCCCTACAGCAGGATTTTATGAACACATATAGAAGAGAGAGGAAAGGCTGCTGATAAGAAAGCAATAGGAACCACGCGATGAAGAAACAACAGGAAGAATTCACGACGCTGGAGCGGATCCATCTCGCCGCGAAAGCGGAATTTTTGGAAAAAGGCTTTCAGTCCGCATCCCTTCGGAACATCGTAAAGAGTGTGGGGATGACGACCGGAGCCTTCTATGGATACTACAAAAGCAAGGAAGAGCTGTTTGAGAGCCTGGCGGGGGAAACCTACCGTTATCTTTTGGGAAGGTTTCGGGAGGCGCAGACGGAATTTGCCGAGCTTCCCAAAGAACAGCAGCCGGAAGCTCTGGGAACGGCTTCCGGTCAGTGCATGTGGGAGATGCTGCACTATGCCTACCGCCATCTGGAAGAATGCAAGCTGATCCTCTGTTGTTCAGAGGGGACGAGGTTTGCGGGACTGGTGGATGAGATGGTGCAGATCGAGACGGAGGGCACCCACGCTTATCTGGAGGTCTTAAAAAGCCTGGGACGTCCTGCCCCCAAGATGGATGAAAGACTGGAGCACATCCTGATCACCGGGATGTTCCATACGTTTTTTGAACTGATCATCCATGAGATGCCTTTGGAAGACGCAGAACACTATCTGGAACAGATGCGGGATTTCTACACGGCGGGCTGGATGAAGCTGATGGGGCAGGAACCATAGCGAACGAACCGGTATCATGAGGCTGATCTGATATTCGATGAGGTCAGCCTGAAATTTTCCACAATAGTTAGTCAAAACTAATTTCAGATATGAGAAGGCAGAGCTTTCTATATCATACAGCCGCATGCCAAACTGCGGGCAACAGGGTATGCGGCAGCCCGCGACCAATCAACGCGGCAGCAAAGGGTGCACCTTTCAGCCGCTGTATCAAAAAGGAGGAATTTCAGTGAAAAAACAATCCAACCTGTCAAGGCTGCTTCAATGTGCAGGCGGGCACAGATATTTTCTCTATGCTTCCTGGATCTTGTCAGCCGCAAGTGCCCTGATGGCGCTGGTACCCTACTGGTTTATCTGGAGGATCATGAGGGAGGTCCTTGAGACGGCGCCGGATTTCGGCAAGGCGGAGGGGCTGGTCCGAAACGGCTGGATGGCAGTGCTGTCGGCAGTTCTTGCCGTCCTGGTCTACATCGGTGCGCTGATGTGCTCCCATATGGGAGCCTTCCGGGTCGCCACCAATCTCAGGATCCAGACCATGCGCCATATCGTGAAGCTCCCATTAGGGGCTGCCGAGAACTTTGGCAGCGGGAAGCTTCGGAAGATCGTCAACGAATCCAGCGGGGCGGCGGAGACTTATCTGGCACATCAGCTTCCCGACCGGGCAGGAGCCATCGCTACACCCATCGGGCTTTTGGTCCTGCTCCTTAGTTTTGACTGGAGGCTGGGGCTTCTAAGCTTAGTGCCGGTGGTATTGGGATTTTTGATCATGATGAGTATGACCGGCGCCAAGATGCAGGAGAAGATGAAGGAATACCAGGATGCCTTGGACGACATGGCAAATGAGGCGGTGGAGTACGTCAGGGGAATCCCCGTGGTAAAGACCTTTGGGCAGACGATTTTTTCCTTCAAAAAATTCAAAAGCTCCATTGACCGTTATCAGAAATGGGTGATCGCCTATACGAAGCAGCTTCGGATGCCGATGATCTGTTATACGGCGGCTATCAACGGCGTCTTTGTCTTTCTGATCGCAGGGGGACTGATCTTTACCAGAGGCGGTGTCTCCAGGGAATTTCTGCTGAATCTGATCTTTTACATCATCATCACTCCGGTGATCTCCCTGACCTTGACCAAAATTATGTTCCAGAGTGAAAATGCCATGATCGTGGACGATGCGCTGCAGAGGATCGACCGTGTCTTACGTCTTGCCCCGCTGAAGGAGACGGAAAACCCCGGAAGGATTCAGGATGCTTCTGTGGAGCTTGAGAAGGTGCGGTTCAGCTATGACGGGGAGAAGGACGCCCTGAAGGATGTCTCCCTCTCCATTTCCTCCGGGCAGACGGTGGCTTTTGTGGGACCTTCCGGCGGAGGAAAGACGACCCTTGCCAATGTGATCTCACGGTTTTTCGACGTCCAGGCGGGAACGGTGAAGATCGGGGGCGTGGATGTCCGCAGGATTCCCAAAAAGGAGCTGATGAATACCGTCTCCTTCGTCTTTCAGAACAGCAGGCTGATCAAAGCATCCATTTTCGACAATGTGCGGCTTGGAAAACCGGACGCCACGAGACAGGAAGCCCTGGAGGCGCTGAAGAATGCTCAATGCCAGGATATTCTCGACAAGCTTCCGGATGGGATGGATACGGTGATCGGAACTAAGGGAGTCTATCTCTCGGGCGGGGAGCAGCAGCGCATCGCCATCGCCAGAGTGATGCTAAAAAATGCCCCCATCCTGATCCTGGACGAGGCGACGGCATTCGCAGACCCCGACAATGAGGCAAAGGTCCAGGCAGCCTTTTCCAGGCTGTCAGAGGGAAAGACGGTGATCATGATCGCTCACCGCCTGTCCACAGTGGCACATGCCGACAGAATCTATGTGGTGAAGGACGGCAGGATCGCTGAGAGCGGAACCTTTGGGGAACTGAAACGCCAGGGAGGCATTTTTGAAAACATGTGGAACAACTATCAGACTTCCGTTCAGTGGAAGGTAGCAAAGGAGGCAGGAGAATCATGATCGTGTGGCTTCAGAAAAAATATGCATTGTCCAGGCAGGGCGCTGTGGATCTGATCAAAGGATGCATCGCCTGCGTCATCCAGAACCTATCCTTCATGTTTCCGGTAGGGCTTTTGTATCGTCTGGTGGCGAACCTTCTGAACGGTACGCCGGAAGGAAGCCAGGTGGTATTTTATGCAGCAGGCTGCATCTTGTGCGTTGTGCTGATCGGGATCGCCACCTGGTTTCAGTACAATGCCACCTATTTCGCCACTTACGTGGAGAGCGGAGTGCGCAGGATCACGCTGGCGGAGCAGCTGAGAAAGATCCCCTTGTCCTTTTTCGGGAAAAAGGATCTGGCGGATTTGACCAGCACCATCATGGCGGACTGCAGCTTTTTGGAGCAGAGCTTCTCCCATTTCATTCCGGAGCTTGCAGGATCGGTGGTCTCCACGGTGCTCATTGCAGTCAGCCTCTTTTTCTTTGACTGGCGGATGGCGCTGGCAGCGCTGTGGGTGCTTCCCATCTCCTTTGCCATCGTAGGGCTGTCCGCCAAGGTCCAGGAACGGCTGAACCAGAAAGCGATGGACGCCAAGATGGCATGCGCGGACGGAATCCAGGAATGCATCGAGACGGTTCAGGACCTGAAAGCCAACAATGCGGAGGATGCCTATCTGTCCGGGCTGGAAGACAAGATCAGGGCGGTGGAGAAGCGCTCCATCATCAATGAATTCGGGCTTGCCGCCTTTGTGGTCACGGCTTCCCTGATCTTAAAGCTGGGGATCGCGTCTGTAGCGCTTGTGGGTTCCATCCTGCTGATTCAGGGGACGCTGGATGTACTGACTTTTTTCCTGTTCCTTCTGGTGGTGTCGCGTTTCTATGATCCCCTCCAGGGAGCTTTGCAGAACCTGGCGGCGGTGATCAGCACCCGCACCAACATTGCCCGCATGAATGAAATTCTGAACCACCCCATCCAGCAGGGGGAGCCCAGGCTTACCAACCAGGGGTATGACATCTGCTTTGACCATGTGGGATTCTCCTACAACAGCGGTGAGACCGTCCTCAAAGACGTATCTTTCAAAGCCCGGCAGGGTGAGGTCACAGCGCTGGTAGGTCCCTCGGGCGGAGGCAAAACCACGGTTTCCCGCCTGGCGGCGCGGTTCTGGGATGCCGAAAGAGGGAAGATCACCGTGGGCGGCATGGACATCTCCAAGGTGGATCCGGAGACGCTGCTCTCCCTGTTTTCCATCGTCTTTCAGGATGTAACGCTGTTTGACAACACCATTCTGGAAAACATCCGCATCGGAAACAAGGACGCCACCGATGAAGAGGTCCTCCGCGCTGCCCGCCTTGCCAACTGCGATGAGTTCGCCGAGAAGCTGCCGGATAAGTGGAACAGCAACATTGGGGAAAATGGCTGCGAGCTGTCCGGAGGGGAAAGACAGAGAATCTCCATTGCACGGGCATTTCTCAAGGATGCCCCCATTATTCTGCTGGATGAAGCGACTGCAAGCCTCGACGTGGAGAATGAGACGCTGATCCAGACGGCTCTCTCCCGGCTGATCCAGAACAAGACCGTCCTGGTCATCGCCCACCGCATGAGGACCGTAGCGGGCGCAGACAAGATCGTGGTGCTGGACGGAGGAAGGGCGGCAGAAGAAGGGACGCCAGAGGAGCTGATGAAGAAAGATGGAATCTATGCCCATATGGTGAAGACCCAGAGAGAGAGCCAGGAGTGGACGCTCGGCTGACAAAAGGGCGGACTTTCCATCGTTTTCCTTGTGTAAACTCCATTTTCATCATATAATAGGGGAAGAAAATTGTTTGCAGAATGAGGAGGTTTATGACAATGGAAGTATTAGCAGGTTTGAAACCGGAGCGTGTATTCCACTATTTTGAGGAGATCTGCAAGATCCCTCACGGCTCCTTCCACACCAAGGAGATCAGTGATTATCTGGCAAATTTTGCTAGGGAGCATGGGCTCTGGTATCTGCAGGATGAGAGCAACAACGTGGTGATCAAGAAAAAAGCGGCGGCAGGTTATGAGGACGCCCCGACTGTGATCCTTCAGGGGCACTGTGATATGGTCTGCGAGAAGACACCCGGTTCCAGCCATGATTTCCTGAAGGATCCCTTAAAGCTTCGGGTGGAGGGAGACTTTGTGACGGCAGAGGACACCACCCTTGGCGGGGATGACGGCATTGCGGTGGCGTATGCCCTTGCCATTCTGGAAGACGATACCCTGAAGCACCCGGCGCTGGAGGTGGTGATCACCACCGATGAAGAGGTGGGGCTTTTGGGGGCGACGGCTCTTGATACGTCCTGTCTGGAGGGAACCTATCTCATCAATATGGACTCCGAAGAAGAAGGGATCCTCTGGGTAGGCTGCGCCGGCGGGCTGACTGCCAAAAGTGAACTTCCGGTGGAGCGCTGTTCCGTGGAAGGCGTGAGGGCAGAGGTTCGGATCCATGGGCTGAAAGGGGGACATTCCGGAGCTGAGATCGACAAGATCCGCGCCAATGCCAACAAGCTTCTGGGGCGTTTCCTCTATGAGCTGAAGGAGAAGCTGCCCTTTGCCATCCAGGATCTTTCAGGAGGACAAAAAGACAACGCTATCCCAAGGAGCGCCGTCGCAAGCCTGGTGATCCAGGAGGAAGCGGGCAGTGAGCTGGCTGATTTTGCAGAAGCATTTACCGCAAACGTGCGCGCGGAATACAGTGGAAGCGACGAAGGGATCCAGGCAGAGGTCAGTGTGAAGGAGACGGGAGTTTTCCAGGCGCTGACTCCGGTGAGCGGTGAAAAATGTGTATTTCTTTTGATGTATACCCCTTACGGTGTGGAAAAGATGAGCGGAAACATCGAAGGGCTGGTGGAGACCTCCTCCAATCCGGGAATCCTAGAACTTAAGGAGGATGCCCTGGTGATCACTTCCAGCGTCAGAAGCTCGGTGAAGAGCGGAAAAGAAGCCCTCACGGAACGCCTGCGCTACGTGACGGAATTTTTGGGCGGAACCTTTACCACAGAGGGAGAGTATCCGGCATGGGAATACCGAAAGGAATCCAAGCTTCGGGATATCATGTTTGACACCTACCAGGAAGTCCTGGGGGAGGAGCCAGCGGTAAGGGCGATCCATGCAGGGCTGGAGTGCGGTCTGTTTTATGAGAAAATCGAAGGGCTTGACTGTGTATCTTTTGGTCCCACCATGGAGGGAATCCATACCACGGAGGAAGTGCTTTCCATCTCGTCCACGGAACGGATGTATCGGTTCCTATTGAAGGTTTTGGAACATATTCACTGAAAAGGGGAGAGCCGATGGAAGTGACGTTTTTATACCACAGCGCCTTTCTGGTGGAAGGCGAGAAGGCAGACCTTCTCTTTGACAGTTTCCGCGGGGCAAAGGTGCCGGAAGGGGACAAGCCTCTCCTGGTTTTTGGAAGCCATGGGCATCGGGATCATTTTTCGGAACAGACATTTGATGCAGGGAAGGTTCGGAGCAACGTCTGGTTTGTCCTCGCAAGCGATATTGACCCGGACAGAGTGCCAAAGCAGTGGAGAGAGCGGACGATTTTCGTGAAATCCCGGGAAACGCATACACTGCCCGGAGAGGTCACTGTGGAAACTCTGGCGTCCACAGATTCCGGTGTGGCGTTTCTGGTCACCCTGGATGGAAAGACCATCTATCATGCAGGGGATCTGAACGACTGGTACTGGATCGGGGAACCGGACCGGGACAATGAGGTGATGACCAGGAAATACCGCAGGGAGATCGACCGTATGAGCGGCAGGACTTTGGATGTGGCGTTCGTGGTTTTGGACGGCAGGCAGGAATCGGAGTATGACAGGGGAATGAATTATCTTCTGGAGCATGTGGCGGTGGGTCATGTGTTTCCCATGCACTGCTGGAAGGATTATTCCTGGATCAGAAAGTACCGTGCCGAACATCCTGATTTGACCGGGAAGACCTGTTTTCATGAAATTACCGGGGAAGGGGAGCATTTTTCGGTGAGCCTTGGGAGAACAGGAAGCGAATGCTCTTGCAAAAAGAACGAGAAGGAGAGTACATCATGATCTACACCATCAAAAAGCCTGCCGGCAACAAGGTAAGCGCCTGGGAACTGAAGGAAGAGGGGAGGGCTGTCCGTTATTTCGGCAATCTGACGGAGGATCGGCTTGATTTTCTGGAAGCTTCCGCGGATCTGGTAGGTACCCTGCGGATACGGACGGAGGACACAGACAAAACGGCAGAGGCTTATATCCGAAAGCTGGATCTGGAAACCTTAATCGCGTCGGCAGAGGGAGAAGTCGGCGGAGAGAAGCGGAGCAGCATGGCATTTGCCGCAAAGGATAAGGATGTGTTTTATTACGAACTCAGACAGGAGACCAATTCCATGAACCTCCGCGTGGAATATAAGCCGCGGAGCAAAAGAACCTACCTGAATTACAACATCGGAGGCATGTATTTTGAGATGCCCCTTCGCGGCAGGGACGACTATATATTGGGAAAATGTGAGCTGTGCGGCGACGGCTTCCCCAAAGCGGATGAAGGCGGCATTACCATCCGGAACGCCTCCAGATTTGCGCTTAGGATCTATCTGAAACACGTTCCTATTTCGGGAAAAGACAGCAGGCAGGCAGAGCTTCTGGAGCATCAGATGCAGATGAACCGCCACCTGGCAAAGCTGGACAGCATCTCCCGGGAAGGGCTGATCAAGGCGCAGGAAGCATCAGCACGGACCGCGGAAGACGATTCCAAGCCTGCTGCGGAGGCATAAGGAGGGACGTTTGATCATACAGTAGTGTAAAAGAAAACAAGAAGGGGTGGGAGTTTGTCCAACTACAGACGGTTTGTCTCTTACATCTACGCATATAGAAACGGGAAAAAAGAACAGAATACAGGATTTGCAAAAGTGGAATCCAGAAATGGCACTTTGAAGATCGGCATACAGGTTACGGGAATCCGGGAACAGGAAAGCCTGGACGCTTATCTGTTTGTCCGAAAGGATGAGAAGCTTCTCGGCATATTCCTGGGCGCCGTTACGGTGGCAGGAATTGTAGGGGAGCTTTCTGTATCCACGGACAGCAGGGACATAGAAGGCAGCGGCTATTCCCTGGAAGAAATCGCAGGTCTATGGATCCAGGGAGAGGGAGGAAACCACTATATCACCCTGTGGGATGAAGAACCGCTGAAGAGGCTGGAGCTTGAGATCCTTCGGAAAGAAGGGGATGGGGAGGAACCAGAAGGAGGGAATCCGCCGGAGGGAGGATGGGAAGAACCAGAAGGAGGGAATCCGCCGGAGGGAGGATGGGAGGAACCGGAAGAAGGGAATCCGCCGGAGGAACGGTGGGAGGAACCGAAAGAAGGGAATTCGCCGGAAGAACAGTGGGAGGAACCAGAAGAAAGGAATCCGCTGGGAGAAGAATGGGAGGAACCAGAAGAAGGGAATCCACGGAAGGAAGGACGGGAGGAACCAGAAGAAAGGAATCCAACGGAAGAAGAATGGGGGAAACCAGAAGAAGGGAATCCGCCGGAGGGAGGACGGGAAGAACCAGAAGAAGGGAATCCGCCGGAGGGAGGATGGGAAGAACTAGAAGAAGGGAATCCGCCGGAAGGACAGTGGGAGGAGCCGGGAAATCGTGATCTGTCAGAGGAGCAGGCAGAAAATACAAAAGTTATGGAGGGGAACACTGCAGATTTGTCCGGAAAGCCCTTAGAGAGCGGAGCGCAGGCAACCCTAAACGGCGTGCGGGCGCAGGAAAATCATTTTTCGGGAGATGAGCCGAGCTGGATGACCAGGCATTGGATGATGCTGTCGCGGACCTACGCCCACGTCCAGCCGTTCAGGAACAGCCAGGTGGTGGACTGTCTTAGGATTTCACCCAGGGAACTGGGGATTTTTTGCCAGAAGGATCCGGCGATCGGGAGAAATACCTTCCTGCTCCACGGCTATTATCATTTCCGCCATTTATTGCTGATACGCTGCGAGGACAATAGCTATCGATTGGCAGTCCCCGGCTATTATTCCCTGCAGGAACAGAGGACAGCGGTCTTCTACGGATTCCCCTATTTCATGGAAAACAGAGAACAGCGCGGCAGAGTGAAGCAGGGGTATTGGTGCAGACCGATTGAATAAGAGGAGAAACAAAATTGCCGTAGAACGGCAACGGATATTTTTGCCGGAAAATCAAAACCGGGAGGGCGGTTATGGGACGTAAAAGGAAAGTAGATTTGAATTTGGACGAGCAGATGCAGGATGTACAGAATGAAATCACAAAAACGGAAGAGACCTTAAAGAAACTGCGGCAGCAGGAAAACCTAAAGGCTCTGGGAAAGTGAAAGCTGCCGCATCCGGCGAACATAAAAAATCTATGCGAATCAGGAAATCCGATTCGCATAGATTTTTTGTTTTTCTCTTAATATGGATAGAAATTTCCATTGGTATCCGTTACGCCGTCTGCCCCGAAATAATAAATATTTCCGTCGCTGTCAACCCAATTGCCGTTCTCATCCAGAGTGCAGACAATATGGTTGCCCTGGTCGTCGTAAAAGTCAGCTTGTGCGCCTGGTTCATAGCCAGTCGTATTTCCGTTTTCAGGCGGATCATAATAATAGTTGGTACCGTTGGAATCGGTCACACCGTTCTCATTAAAGGTATAGGTGGTGCCGTTGCCGTCCTGCCAGGTGCCATCCGGCATCAGGACAACATCAACCCGGTTGCCGTTGGCATCATAGAAATACCGTGCAGTGTCATCTTCATAGCTTCCGGTAGAAGTGGTATTGCCGTTTGTCTCTCCGGTCGTGCCGCTGCCATTGGTTTCTCCGGTCGTGCCGCTTCCCTCTGTGGAAGGAGCTTCCGTGGAACTTCCGGTATTGGTACTTCCGCTGCCGGTTCCTGATCCTGTGGAGGAGGATCCGCCGGAAGTATTGTCATTGGAGGTCGTGCCGCCTGTATTATTGGAAGTGGTACCTCCTGTGGAGGAATTTTCGGTATTGGGAGCAGTGGTCTCCGAAGAAGCCGTACTCTCTGAGGTGGGGGTAGTCTCGCTTTCAGATTCCGATTCGGACTCCGATTCACTTTCAGACTCGGATTCTGATTCTGTGGAGACAACAGTGACAGGCTCTGACTCTCCTACGTTAATTCTTTCAGGATTATTATCTCGTCGGCATCCGCTGAGGCCGAGGGCTGCTATCATGATCACAGTAAGGACTAAAGCATTCCATATTCTCTTATTTCTCATATTTACCTCCCTAAGAAATGTTTCAGGTTACTTTACTTATTATAGTGTTTTTTATTTGGGATTGCAATGTGAAGGTGGGAAAAAAGTCTTAACTTTCTGTGAATTACTTTAAGAAATATCGAGGCAGCGCAGGATTTTGATGGAAATGTGAAAGAAAATTATTAAATTTTTGTAAAAAATTGAGTATAGGCAACACATCCTGCGGTTCTTTACACTATATGTATAAAGGGGAGAAAGAGGTGAGCTATGGAATTACAAAAGGAACTGGTTTGGAGGGCAAGACAGGGAGATGCCAAAGCATTTGCAGAGCTTTACAGGGGCATCTATCAGGATCTGTACAGGTTTGCGCTGTATACCTTAAAGCATAGCCAGGATGCGGAAGACGCAGTGGGAGATGCTGTGATGGATGCATGGAAGGGAATCCGGAAGCTGAAAAATGAGGAAGCCTTCCGCTCCTGGATCTTCCGGATTTTGGCGTGTAAATGCAGGCGGAAGCTGAAGTCTTATAGAAACAGGGAGATAGAGCTGACAGAAGATCTGGAAAGCCAGGACAGAGAGATAGGTGAGGATTTGGACGTGAGGGAGGCTTTTTTCCGGCTGAGCGGGGAAGAGAGGATGATCCTCGCCCTGAATCTTTTTGCGGGATACAGCAGCAGGGAGATCGGGACGTTTTTGGAGGAGAAGGACAGCACGGTTCGATCTAAACAAAGACGTGCCCTTCGAAAAATGAGGACATGGCTTGGCGATTAGAAAGGAGGGCTGATCATGGATGATCAAAGATTGCTGGAAAAATTGAAGGAAAAGGCGGAAGAAACGAAAGCACCGGACAGCTTATCCCCTGAACGAATGGAGGAAAGGCTGAAGGAATACCCTATGAGAAAACAGAGGCGTCTGCCCATCCGGCAGCTGGGACTGGGGACGGCGGCTGTACTGTGCCTGCTTCTGCTCTGGAATGTAGGCAGAACCGGAAGCCTGGAGGAGACGGTCAAGGTGCAGCAGAACCCCCCGGAAAGCGGAGAAATGCCGGGCGATGAATCACATACAGAGGGAGGAAGCGAAGAGGACGGGAATTTGACAGAGATGGAAGAAAGTGAGGGGGACGGGAAGTGGGATTCGGGGAAAGAGGAAGGAGCAAAGGACAGGGATCTGACAAAGGACGAAGGAAGCGAAACGGGAAAGAATTCAGCGGAAGTACAAGCAGAAAGCGGGAACCTGCCTGGGGTGGAAGGACAAGCAGCACAGCATGCGAGAATGATCAGTACAGCAGAGACCGACGGGCAGGGGGAGGCCGTTTCAGTGGAAGAGGATTCCTATGCTGTAAATGCCGGTGGGATGAGCGCAAGTACGTCCCTGGAAGCTTCAGGAAATGGAGCCGGGGATAAGATACAGACGGACGGCGGCTTCCTCTACAGGCTGTGCACGGATGGAAGGATCAGAATCCTGAGCCTTCAGGACATGGAGGAGGTGACCTCCCTATCCGTTGGCGGAGAACAGGAAAAAGCGGAGGAAATCTATGTAAAAGGAGACCGGATGCTGGTAGTGACTGTGGGTACGCCGGAAGATTTGACAGAGGGAGGGGAAGGCTTTGAAACGGCGGAAAAGTCCTACGTTACCATTTATCTTTACGATATAAGCGATGTGGAACATCCATCCCTTCATGGCAGTATCATGGGTGAAGGAAACTATTGGGCGTCCTGGGCAAAGGGGGATTACTTTTATATGATCTGCCGCCGGACGGCGACCATAGAGGAACGCTCGGATGAGCTTCAGAAGATCGGCGGAAGCATCATCCTGTTGGAAAAAGACGGAACTCAGACAGAAGAGTCGGCTGGAGGGACGGCTCCACCGATCCGTTTCCCGATGACAAGCGGTATCCAGGATTATCTGGAAATTTCCTCGATCTGTCTGACAGATGGAAATCTGCAGACGGATGTGGAAAACTACATGGATGTGGAAGGAGAAGGACACATGTTTGCAGGGGAGGATCACTTCTATCTGACGATGACCAAGGACTTGGAGAACGGGGAAGAGACGCAGATCACGAAATATTCCTACCAGGACGGGATTGTAAAACGGGAGGGGCAGGCAGAGGTTTCAGGAGGAGTGGATGACGACGCTTTTCTGGATGAGGAGAAAGGATTCTTCCGTGTGATTACCAATTCCCGGGAGGGGATGGAAGCCAATCTTTATATTTTGGATGAGGAGATGAAGCTTTGCGGGAAGAGGAAGGATCTGGCGGCGGGAACTCTTGTGACTGCGGCGGTTTATGTGGGAGATCAGGTGTATTTTTCGACGTCCCAGGGAGAAGGAGGATTGTCAGCGATGGATCTGAGTGATCCTGAACATCCCCGGGAGATGACAGAGCAGAAAAGGATGAGCGGATATTCCATGTTAAGGCAGTACGGAGAAACGCTCCTTCTGGCCATCAAGGCTGCAGGGGAAGAAGAAAACCTGGAACTGTCCCTTTCTATGTTTGACATTTCCGGGCAGGGGGAAACAAAAGAGGATCAAGTTACACTCCGGGATGTGGGAGAAGTTCCGTTTCTGGAAAATTCCAAGGGATTGATGACGGACGGTGAAAGGAAGCTGATCGGATTTGCCGTACAGGAACGATATTATGTCTTTTCCTATGGGGAGGATAGATTTGTGGAAGAACTTGCCTGGGAATTGGAAGAAGGAATCGATGCAGACGATGTGAGAGGCTTTGCCAGCGGGGAGAGATTCTATGTGACCGCAGGGGAACTTGTCTGGGCGTTCGATATGGAACATGGATTTGAAGCGGTTGAAAGCGGCACAGAACCGGAAAAAATTCATTGACTATTAGAGGGGAAACAGATATAATAAAAAGCGGTAACTGGGAGGAGTACCCAAGTGGCTGAAGGGTCTGGCTTCGAACACCAGTAGGTCGGTAGCACCGGCGCAAGGGTTCAAATCCCTTCTCCTCCGCTTTTTTAAGAAAGATCCTTAAGGAACGGGACAGTCTCGGGATGACATTTTTCGGGGCTGTCTCTTTTTTTGCGCTATTTACTGTCCAACGGGCAACGGTCAGCGAATCGCGTTAGCAAGGTTAATCGGAAGACACGGAAATCCTCATAAAATCTATAGATAAAATTAAGATATGGAGTATTGCAGATACTCTTACCATGCTTTACAATAGGAACGAATAACAATGCTTAAGAAAAATCAAGGGAGAGTATGAAGATGGATACGAGGAGAGAAAGAGGCCGGACTTTGGAGGAACGGGAGAGAGCAAGGCGCCGTGCGAGAAAGAGAAGAAGGAGACGTGCCATGATGATCCGTTCAGTGCTGTCGGTGGCGCTGCTTGTGTGTGTGGTAGGAGGGGCGATCGCTTTGACGAACATCGTCCGGCGGATGAACAATGAGAATGGAGCCAGAGAATCAGGAAGGGATGGAACCGCGCATAGTGTCTCAGCTTCCCGAAAGAATCAGGAGGTGGCATTAGAGACAGAGAAAGCCACGGAAAGGAAGGAGACTGAGACGGAGAAGAGCCCTCTTCAGCAGGCAGAGCTTCTGGCAATGGGGTACGATTATGACGGAGCGATCGCTTTGTTGAAGGGAGTGCCCGGATATGAGAGCAATGCCGAGATGACCCAGGCGATCCAGAAGTACGAGCAGCAGAAGGCATCCTGCGTGGCTGTAGATGTGACAAAGGTTCCGCATATTTTTTACCATTCCCTGGTGAATGATACGGACAGTGCCTTTAATGTCAGCGTTCTGGGACAGTCTGCGGTGGACGGAATGAATGCCTGGATGACAACGGTAGAGGAGTTTGACAAGATCACCCAGCAGATGTATGACAATGGCTATGTGTTTGTACGCCTTAGAGATTTGGTGGTGGAGACGAAGGATGAGAATGGGCAGGTACATTTTGCGCCTAATACAAATCTGATGCTTCCTCCGGATAAGAAGCCGGTAGTGCTGTCGGTGGATGACCTAAGCTACTATCATTCCTATGAGAAGGCGAGTTATCCGGATAAACTGGTTCTGGATGAAAAGGGACAAGTGAAGTGCCATTATGTAAAGCCGGACGGCACGGAAGAAGTAGGAGATTTTGATGTAGTCCCCAGGCTGAATACATTTTTGGAGAAGCATCCGGACGGCGCTTACAAGGGAGCGCGTGGTATGATTGCACTGACAGGCTACAATGGAGTCTTCGGTTACCGGACAGACAGTGATTACAAGCTCAAACAGAATTTGATGGAAGATCAGAAGAAATGGCTGGATGAGCACCCGGACTTTAACTGGGATCAAGAGGTCGAGGAGGCGAAGAAGATTGCGGAGGCCATCAAAGCGAGCGGCTGGGAATTCGCAAGCCACACCTGGGGTCATTTGAGCGTGACCAACCGTACTGCAGAGCAGCTCAAGACGGACAACGAAAAATGGGTAGCGACCGTGCAGAATATCGTCGGACCGGTGGATACTATCATCTTCGCCCATGGGAATGACATCGGGGACTGGCAGGGATATTCAGACAGCAATGAAAAATATCGGTATTACAAAGAGGCAGGCTACAATTTTTTCTGTAATGTGGACAGCTCGACGCCCTACTGGGTACAGATTCAGGATCAGTATGTAAGGCAGGGCAGGATTGACCTGGATGGTTATCTGCTCTATAAGGCAACACAGGGTGGAACGGATGTCCTGAATGCAATGTTCTCACCTCAGGAGGTATTCGACCGCAGAAGACCGGTACCAGTAGTGGCGAATGGAGAAGGCTGAAAATGGACAGAACGGACGAAAGAGAGAGAAGGAAGAGACGCAGACGGATTCAGAATGCTGCGATCTGGGGAATTGCCATCCTGGTGATGGCAGCCGGAATCTGGCTGATCTTGTCGCTGATGCCCAAAGAGGAGATGGAGGTATCTGTGACGATTCCTGAGACGGAGACAGAGACAGAACAGGATGTACCGAGCCCTGATATTGATATACAGCTGCTTACAATCAATGATTATTCAAGACCAGGAGAGCAGGTGGATGCGGTGGAAAAGATCGTCATCCATTACTTGGCGAATCCTATGACCACCGCCCAGCAGAACCATGACTATTTTGAAAGCCTGAAGGATCTGCAGGATGTGTCCATGAGCGCTAACTTCATCGTTGGATTGGACGGGGAGATTGTCGAATGTGTTCCTCCGGGAGAGATTGCCTATGCTTCCAATTCCATGAATCATTTGTCAATATCCATTGAGAACTGCCATCCTGATACAACGGGAAAATTCACGGAGGCGACCTACGATTCCTGTGTGGAACTGACCGCTTATCTGGTAGATCATTATGGACTTGGGCGGGAGGATATCATACGGCACTATGATGTGACCGGCAAGGAATGCCCTTTGTATTTTGTAGAGCATGAGGATGCGTGGGAGCAGTTTAAAGATGACGTGATGAATTATATAGAAGAGTGTAAAGAAGGCTGAGGGGCTGTCCGCATTTGCGGGCAGCCCGTTTCCGTCATCCGAGGATAACAGGCCAAGGGGCTGTGTTTGCGATCGGAGCCAGTAAGTTACGGAGCGCTTTGGTCATGGCGGATATTCAGGTTTTGAATGTAGAAATGCTGGTCAGATACGGTATTCAGATCCGCGAACGGATATAATTCCACAATGGTGCGTACAATGGAAAGACCCAGACCGCTGTGGCCGGATTTGGTGGTATAGCCACGGACACTGTCGTCCCCTGTGTGAAAAGCCTGCAGGGTATTTTTGACGATATACGTACACAAATGTTCATTATTCTTGATTTGGACCTCGACAAAAGAATCTGGAGCGGAGATACATTCTTCGAAGGCATTGTCTAAGAGGATCCCCAAAACCCTTGTTAAGTCGATGATATCCATTCCCAGGTGGAAGGAGGAAGCGTCAATCTGGATCTTCAGCCGGATGGTTAGCTTCTGGGCATGGGCGTGGTAGAGCTTCATATGCAGAAAAGCCCGGAGCGTCTCATCTGGAATCTGGTAAAGCTGCGAGAATAAATAGTTTTTCTCAATCTCTTCCATAGCGAATGGAAAAATCTTTTGGGAATAGAAATCCTTCATTTCCTGATCATCACTCCGCTCTACAAACCGTCCCATTGCCAGGAAGATATTTTTGATATCATGGCGGATATCGGCCATGGAAGTAAGATTTTTTTGGAGAGAAGCCTGATATCCGATTTCCTGAAGACGCTCCTGCTCCTTAAATCGGAGTACATCTTTATAATACGCTACCCGGTAGAGAAGAACCAGAAACATCATCTGCAAGATCAGCAGGATAAGATAGAAAATAGACATGACGCTCCGAAGGATGGGGCTGGAAGTCCATGTCATCACAAAGGGAATATGGGAAGCCAGAAGAATCAGGATGGTAAAGATCGTTAAAAAGTAAATGGATTTCTCGGTACGGGGATACCGGAAAGCCCAGAGATTTACTACGTTGATCTGTTCATCCAGCTTTTGCCGGATCAGGCAGGTCAAGGTACACAAAAGGAGAAAGACAGCTGGAATTACCAGCAAGGGAAACAGATACTTCCCCTTCCAATGGCGTTCATAGAGGTCATAAGCCCGGATGCAGATCAGGTTGAACAGATAAGTCACCAGGGAAAGATAAATGAACGCCATGTAATAGCGCAGGAAAAAACCTCTCATCCTGCGGTATTTTATTCTTCCATAGCAGGTCACAACGAGAAAGAGGAGCAGGAAATGGAGACCCGGACCGAGGAGCACGTTGGCAGAATTCAGGACATGGATCGGGATCTGGAAAAAAAGCAGCAGAAAGACGGTGTCTGTTGGCGTGATTTCCAGAATTCTGGCGCAAAGCAGCGCTGCAACCGGGAGCAGTCCCATGAAAAAAGAAATCAAAAATTCCATCCAGGAAACGGAAAAAAGGGCATGCAAAAAGAAGGGGCAGAAGCAGCACACGGATAGGAGAAAGCCTTTATAAAAGGATAGCCGCTGCGTGACATTTGCCAGCAGAAAAAGCAGTCCGTAGAGTACTGCCACTACCGAAAGCTCCCAGACGCCTGAGATGACAAGGTCGGAAAGGCTTCCGTAAGGTTCCATGAGAAAATTGGCTTCCATATCAACGCACCTCCTGTTTCTGGCGGAAATGCCGGAATTCCTTGAGTTTTCCTAAGGCACAGGCTATGGATACTCCGTTGGAAAGTTTGACCTGGGAATGCTCTGTTCCGATAATATACATCCGGTTCGCAATGACAGAACGGTGGGTCTGGACGAAATTCTCCCCCAGGAGAGAAAGGGCGTGGCGCAGGGTATCGCGAACCGTGATTTGGGATCCATCGAAGGTATGATAACAGATATTATGGGCAGCCGTCTTCAGTGCTTCTACATAGGTGATGGAAGAGATGGGAATAGAGATGGTCTCATCAATGCCTATAGGAAGCTCAATGGACGGTTCCTCATGACCGCAGGGAGAATAGGCTCCCTGCTTTTTTAATGCCTTTTTCAGACACTCCGAAAATTCATGGAGCATCAGCCGTTGGTTGTAGTCCTTTTCGATAAAACCGAAAGGTTCTACACCGCTTTTTAGGATGTCTAATGTTCGTTCGATGTGGCTGGTGACATAGACGATTTTGGAATCCGGGGATTTTTCACGGATGAGCTGTCCAATATCAAGCCCGTTGAGGGAAGCTAACCCCATGTCCAGATCCAGAAAAAAGAGATAGGTATCGGGGTTAGCAGTAATAAAATGCAGAAGCTCCTGTGCGGTAGAGGCTCTGCAAACCAGCTTGGCAGGAAGCTTTAAACGGTCAATGGCTTTGCCGAGCAGGTCGGAAAACATGCTCAATGTAAAAGAGTCATCGTCGCATAAAATGATTTTCAACATAATTCAATCCTCCATATAGAAAGTATAGCAGACATGCGGGGAAAAAAGAAGTGCTTGTCCTGAAACGGGTCTTTTTGTCCTGAAATAGGAGAAAAGAACAAAATTCGGGATGAAAACCAAGGTTATAGGACAAAAAGACCATAGCAACGGGAAAACATGCTATATTGGCTGAGATGAAATCGAACGACAGGGAGGTAAAACATTGAACAGCAAGAGTTATCTGAAGAACAGCCGGAGAAAGCTTCCGGGATTAGACGGAATCCGGGCAGTCGCCCTGATCGGGGTAGTGGCATATCATCTGTATCCTGCGAATGTAAAAGGGGGATATCTGGGAGTGACACTGTTCTTTGTCCTTTCCGGCTATCTGATTGCAGTGACTTCAGAATATGACCGGAGGAGCAGGAGATTTTCACCAATCTATTTTTACCGAAAGAGGCTCAAGAGAATTTGGCCGTCCATGATCCTGACGGTTCTGGTCACGGCTGGAATCCTGACCCTTACAGCCCCGACCGTCCTTGTTGGAATGCGGAGAGAGGTTTTAAGTATTTTTCTGGGCTATAACAATTGGTATCAGATTGCAGAGAATTCGTCCTATTTTACCAGGATTGCGAATCAGTCTCCCTTTACCCATATGTGGTCACTGGCCATTGAGATTCAGTTTTACCTAATCTGGCCATTTCTTTATGTACTGTTTCGTGACAGCCTGCGCCGATCGGAAAAATCTCGTTGGTTTTGGGGAGGACTTCTTCTAGTTTTAGCGCTTTTGATGCCGCTGCTTTACCGTAGCGGACAAGATCCATCCAGGGTCTACTACGGGACGGATACCAGGATTATCGCGCTTCTCCTTGGAGCGGCGGCAGGTCTTGGACGTTCCGGGCGGAAAAGGAGACGCTCTGGCAAAAGAAAAGGAGCGCTTTGCCTTGCATTTTGCCTTCTGTGTCTGGCGGCTCTTTGGGGATTTCTGAACTTGGATGGTCAGTCGGAATTTACATATCGTGGCGGGATGCTGCTGTTTAGTCTGATCTTTACAGGAATCGTCGTCCTGGCTGCCGATGCGGAGCTGGGAATCGGGAAGTATCTGGATATTCTGCCGCTTGCATGGATTGGAAAACGCAGTTATGAATACTATTTGTGGCATTATCCCATCTTTTATCTGTTTGACCGGATGGGGTGGAACGGTTCCATGATTTTTGTGATTATAAAGCTGGTAATGACGCTTCTGGTATCCTGCTGGATGCATGGGTGGATGAGCAGGAGCGGCCAAATGCGCCGCATGTTTTGGATGTCCCGCACCCGCAGAGAGGCTGTTGGATTGAAAGAAAGGAAGGTTGGATGACATGAGAAGGATAAGAAGAAAGCTTCGAATTGCAGCGGCATGGATAGCGCTGGTTCTTTCGGGGGTAGGAACGGTCGGAATCCTGGCAGCTCCGGCGAAGGACAGACAGTCTGAAAAGGAGCTGGAGAAAGTGCTGGAAGCAAACCGTAAGCTGATTGAGACCAAGTTAGAGAAAGGAAGTATTCCGGAACAAGGGGAAAACTCCGAGGAGCAAAGAACCTCGGAAAGCGAAGAGAGTGCCGCTGGAACGAACAGGACAGAAGACGGAAAAAAAGAGGATCTTGCTAAGAACACGGCCGTGGACTGGAATCAGGTGACAGCAGTGGGAGATTCCGTCATGCTGGGAGCCGCGGGAGCAATGCTGGAAGAGATGCCAGGCTGTGTGATTGATGCCAAGGAATCGCGACAGGCATACGCAGCGCCGGAACTTTTGAAGGAGCTTAATACAGAGGGAAAGCTCAAAGATACCGTCATTCTGGCCCTGGGCACCAACGGCGCTTTCGAAGAATCGGAAGGACAGGCCATTTTGGACTACCTGGGAACAGACAGGACGGTTTACTGGGTCACGGTGTACGGAACGAATCTGTCCTATGCTGCAAAGGTGAACCGCGTGATTGAAAGTCTGGCTGAAAAGAATGAAAACCTTAAGATAATTCCATGGGATCAGGAGGTGTCCAAGCATCCGGAATGGCTGTATGGCGACGGAATCCATGTGAACGCTGATGGCCAAAAGGGATATGCCAAGTTAGTCAGAGAGATTCTCTCCGCCCCAAATGTTAAGAACGATGGGAAAAATTTTTAGAGGATCCTTTGAAAAGTTTAAAGATCATTAAGAAAAATTGTTTTTGAAACCATGTTAGAATTGTGATGGAAAATTGAGAAAATAGCGAAAGGAGATGAAAAAATGAGAAGATGGAAGGTGTTTTCAGCTGCAGCAGCTGTGGCGCTGGCAGTATCTTTTAACATGATGGCGATCCTGGCAAGTGACCCAAACGGAGGGTTTCCCGAAGGCGTGGATGGAATGTCAGAGGTATCTGCCTCAGGCGGCCTGCCGCAGCGTTTTGCAGGCGTGGTAGAGCCGCAGAAAACGGTGGATATCAAAACCGGGGGCAAAAAGGTGAAGGAACTTTTTGTAAAAGAAGGGGAACAGGTGAAAGCAGGGCAGAAGCTGTTTGAGTTTGACCATGAAGAAACGGAAGGAAAGATTCTGTCAGCGGAAATCGAGCTGGACAGGCTGAAGAGTTCGATTCAGTCTACCCAAAAGCAAATTGAAACCTTGAATCAGGAAAAGCAAAAGCTGGCCAACCAGGACTCTATTCAGGAGACGACTACCCGGATTTTGACCCTGGAAAATCAGCAGAAAAAGAATGAATATGAGATCAAAAAACAGGAACTGTCCCTGGAACAGCTCAAAAACAGCCTGAACAACTCTACCGTATTCAGTGAACTGGATGGTGTCATCAAAAAGGTCAATCAGGGTATGATGAGCGGAGAGAATGATAACACGGCTGTTTCGCCGGGAGAGGATGGGGAGGTCTTCCTTTCCATTATGGCAGTTGGAAATTATCGGGTCAAATCTACGGTGGATGAAAAGGACAAATTGCTTCTCAGCCAGGGTACGGAGGTTACGGTTCATTCCAGGATTGATGACCAAACCTGGAGGGGGACAGTAAGTATGGAAGAGCAGGGACAAAAGGAGCAATCATCGGGGCAAGAGGATGCAGACGGACGGAATAGCAGCGGAAGCAAATTTTATGTGGATCTGGAGTCGTCAGATGGATTGATCCTGGGACAGCATGTATATATCACATTGGAACAGGAGGAACCTGCAGACAAAGAGACGCAGGAGGGGATGGCATTGCAGGAGACCGAACAGGAGGAGACCGAGACGGGATCCCAGGCGGATGGAGGTGAAGAACCGTGATCCTGGAGATGAGACATGTATACAAGGATTACCAGTCGGGCGGAATGGTGGTTCCGGTGCTGAAGGATATTTGCCTTCAGGTAAAAGAAGGAGAATACCTGGCGGTTATGGGACCATCCGGTTCAGGAAAATCAACCTTGATGAATCTCATCGGATGCCTGGATAAACCCACCAAAGGAGAACTTTTCCTGACAGGAGAAGACCTACTTGCCATGAAAGAGAACCGCTTAGCGGAGGTGCGTCTTAGAAAGATCGGTTTCGTATTCCAGAACTTTCAGCTGCTCCCCAGGCAAAGTGCGGCTGAGAATGTGGCGCTGCCCTTAATCTATGCAGGAGTTCCAAGAAAAAAACGTCTTGAAAAGGCGAAAGCCGCCCTTGAAAAGGTAGGACTTGCAGAGCGGATTTCTTTTCAGCCGAATCAGCTGTCGGGAGGGCAGAAGCAGCGGGTAGCGATCG
>DVFT01000211.1 GCA_018713105.1 Candidatus Limivivens merdigallinarum
GAACTACTTAAAAATGTCGTTTACTGCTTTGTCCATTTCATTTGTCAGTTTCATGCCACAAATCAACCCGATTTCAAACGCCAGATTAATGGCGTCCTGATACAAAAAGGTTATTTCTGCGTCTCCATACAGATCAGCATCCTTATCCAGCTTCTCTTCTTCTGTCAGCCCATTCCAGTTTGTCTCCAGGATCATCCTTCGGTATTCGTGCAGGCTCTTGATGAAATCGGAGTCGTTTTGGGACTGCCTTTCAGGGTAGGTGGAAGGAACGATTTCTACCCTTTCGACGCCATGTAAAAAGAATTCAGTGATATTTTGAACATTAACTCTTTCCCAAAAATTCTTATCCATACCTGCCTCCTTCCTATTTCCATTCGTCCTTAAATTTTATTGGAGATTCACATGTACAGCAGGAGGAAGATATACGGCTTATCAGATCATATTATCTCTATCCCGGGGATTTTATCCCCGGGAAATAACGCCAGCTTATTCGAGGGCAGTCTTTAACTCCTTGTAGTGCTGGTTCAGGACCTCATATAGTCCAGGAATTTCAGGCTGCACATACATCCTGAGCATCATGTCAAGACTGACGTCACTTAAGCACTTTTCCATCGCCGTTTCGATTTCATCCTCCCTTCCTTCAATATCGGCACTTCTGCCGACGTAGGCATAGAGAAGCTTCTTGAATTTCGAATCCGTCTTGGACGGCTCGCTTTCGGTTACACTCTCAGAAGGCTGAATGGTGCTTTCCGCTTCCGGTTCTACTACATCACTTTCTTCCATATTAAATGTAGGCTCCTCCGCACTTCCTTTCTTTGTATCTGCCGCCGGGGTTTTCTTCTTCCTTGTGCGCTTTGCGGGGGCACGTCCGGCCGTCTCCTTTCCTTCAAGGATAGAGCAGTCGAGCCCTGTTTTTACTGTCGGCATCCCAAAGCCATCCAGAATTACCACTTTCCCATCATCCGGTCCAATCCCGGCAATATAGATGCCATCAGCGCTTGTCTTGGCAGAAAGCCCTATGAGGATATGTACAGCCGCCATAACCTCACCAACATTGACCGTGACATAGTCCACCTTACAGGGAAGGGACGAGAGGTCCCTGACACAGGCAACCGGGATCATTCCAGTATCAGTGATAACATACAGGGCATCCTGTTTCGCGGCGTGTTTCTTTAACAGTTCCATGCTTTCAGGCAGTTTGTCTGCCAGTGTAATAATTGTCTTCATTTAATCCCTCCGTTCTTATCTGCTGCATTATTTTGTTCCGTTGTACTTCCGGTCGATCTTTCTGATCCCTGATCCCCATCCGGCATATTAACCGTAATATTCCTGTTAACCTTGGCATCATAGCTTTCCGCTCTGACCAGTTCACCTAAATCAATGCCAACAGTTTCTTTCATGGTCTCAAACAGCTTTACCATGACAGCAGGGACATGGTCAGCAACGGTCTCTACGCCATTTTCGCTGCCGCTCCCGATGATCGTAATCTTATCGATCTGGGAAAGAGGCTCAGAAATTTTGCCTGCGATATCCGGAAGTACCTTGATCAGCATTTCCGCCATGGCTGCATTGTTGTACTTCTGATAGGCGAGCGCTTTCTTCTCCATGGCTTCCGCCTCTGCGATACCCTTTGCACGGATAGCTTCCGCTTCTGCCTCCCCGACCATGCGGATACCGACAGCTTCCTGCTCTTTTGCATATTTCTGGGCCTCGGCGGTCGACTTCATAGCGATGGCGTTCTGCTCTGTTTCAAAGGTCTCTGCTTCTGCCCTCTTCTGGCGCTCATACAGTTCTGCCTCAGACTGCTGCTGGCGGGCATATTTCTCTGCCTCGGCTTTTTTCTTGACCTGCGCATCCAGCTCCCTTTCCTGGACTTCAGCTTCACGCTCCTTTAAGATGACCTCTTTTTCCTGTTTGGCGATGCTCGCTTCCGCAGTGGCAATCTCAATGGTCTTTCTCTGCTGCTGCTCCTGGATGCTGTAGGCTGCATCTGCTTCCGCCTTCTTCGTATCCTCCAGTTTCTTCAGCTCAGACTTCTGCAGGGACAGCTCATTGTTCTTCTTGGCGATTTCACGCTCAGCATTGATCTGGGCATCATTTGCCTGCCTGTCCGCTTCCGCTTTGGCGACTGCTATCTCCTTTTCCGCCTCAGCCTTGGCAATGGCAGCCTTTTTCTTGATCTGGGAAATATTGTCGATACCCAGGTCTTCAATCACGCCATTGCTGTCGGAAAAATTCTGGACGTTGAAGCTGACGATATCCAATCCCATGGCGGCAAGGTCCGGCTCCGCATTTTCCTTAACCAGATTTGCGAACTTCTGACGGTCGCTGACCATCTCCTCCAGACGCATACGGCCCACGATCTCACGCATATTTCCTTCCAGAACCTCTCTGGCGATATTTGCGATATACTGGGTATTCTGATTCAGGAAGTTCTCCGCAGCCAGCGCCAGCTTATCCGGTTCGCTGGAAACCTTTACATTGACTGCCGCGTCAACCTGGATATTGATGTAATCCGCGGTAGGGACTGCATTGGTGGTTTTCACATCAATGGCGATCAGCTTCAGGCTCAACTTGTCCATCCGCTCCAGGAACGGGATCTTTACGCTGGCCTTTCCGATAAT
>DVFT01000212.1 GCA_018713105.1 Candidatus Limivivens merdigallinarum
TTATTTTTTTCTAAAATCTGTCTTTTCAGGATTTTTCACCGGTTCTTCCCGCCATGGATCATTCCGAAGCAGGTAACTTTTTCCCGAATCCCCTCAGGAATTCTGGCAAAAGCACTCGGCAATCAGCAGATCCTCAGGCGTGGTGATCTTAATATTCTGATAGGAACCTTCCACCAACTTTACCTGCCGCTGCTCCATGAGCTCCAGGACCATGGCATCATCGGTTACATTCTGAATATTTCCATCTATCAGTTTTTTATACGCCCGGTAAATCAATGGATACGAAAAAACCTGGGGAGTCTGGACCATCCAAACTTTGCTTCGATCCGGCGTCTCCACTGCGTTCTGTTCTCCGTCACTGATCTTGATGGTATCCTTAACGGGCATTCCTACCACGCATGCTTGAGACTCCAGGACTGTTTTTCTTGCCCGGATGAGCATTTCCTGATCTACGAAGGGACGGGCGCCGTCGTGAATATAGACATAGTCCGGCTCTTTCAGCGCTTTCAGCCCCTCATAGACGGAATGATAACGTTCCTTTCCTCCCGGAACGACCGCACATACTTTGGAAAACCCAAATTTCTCTACAATCTCCTTTTGACAATAGGAAATCTCCCCTTCCCCTGTAACGAGCACAACCTCGTCAATAAACGGGCACTCCTCAAAGGTCTTCAAAGAATAATAGAGAACCGGCTTTCCCTGCAGCAGAAGATACTGCTTGTGCACCGTACTGTTCATTCGTTTGCCCCGCCCTGCTGCCAGGACGATGGCTGCATTTTTCTCCCGCATCATCGTTCTCCCAGCTTCAGATTCGGCACTGCGTTCAAATCCCAGCTATGGCGCGTGCCGTTCCGATATTCATAGTAGGCTGCCGCTCCGATCATCGCCGCGTTGTCCGTACAGAAAATCGGCGATGGATGGTAAAAATGGATTCTTCTGCGCCTGCACGCCTGTTCCATAGCGTTTCGGAGCGTCGAATTGGACGCCACTCCCCCTGCAATGGCAAATTTGTCAAATCCGTATTCTTTTACCGCCCTCATGGAGTGCTCCACCAGCACATCCACCACTGCTTTCTGGAAGGAAGCCGCCACGTCTGCCTCCACAACGGGGATATTCTTCATCTTGCACCCGTTCAAATAGTTCAGCACTGCGGATTTCAAGCCGCTGAAGCTGAAGTCATAGGGAGAATCCGCCATCTTCGCCTTTGGGAAAGCGATTGCCTCGGGATTTCCCTCCTTGGAAAGCTTGTCAATCTTCGGTCCTCCCGGATATCCCAGTCCGATCGCCCTTGCCACTTTGTCAAATGCCTCTCCTGCCGCATCATCCCTGGTATGGCCGATAATCTCATATTTTCCGTAATCCCGGACTACTACCAGATGCGTGTGTCCGCCTGATACTACCAGGCAGATGAACGGCGGCTCCAGATCTTTATTCTCGATATAGTTTGCAGAAATGTGCCCTTCGATATGGTGTACCCCTACCAACGGCAGCTTTTTGGCATAGGCGATCGCCTTTGCCGCAGAAACTCCTACCAGAAGAGCGCCTACCAGCCCCGGTCCATAGGTGACGGCAACCGCGTCCAGATCATCCAGCGTCACATTGGCTTCTTTCAGCGCTTCTTCAATCACCTGATTGATCTTTTCAATATGTTTTCTGGAAGCAATCTCCGGCACCACACCGCCGTAGAGCTTGTGGAGCTCAATCTGAGAAGAGATGATATTGGACAAAACTTCCCTGCCGTTTTTCACCACAGAGGCTGCGGTCTCGTCGCAGGAACTTTCCACTGCCAAAATCAAAACATCTTTTTTTTCTTCCATGTATCTTCCCTCTATTCTTCCTCGAACTTCAATTCCATTGATTTCCGGTCCTTTCCTGGACTTGCATTGGGAAAAATCTTCCACACTTCTTCCATGAACTCCTCCGGTCTTGTAAGAGACGGGCTGTAATGGGTCAGCCAGAGCTCTTTTACTTCTGCTTCTTTTGCCAGGGCGGCGGCTTCCTGGAAGGTCATATGCTTATGCTCCACCGCCTTCTTTGCTTTATCCGGTTCTCCATACATGCCCTCACAGATAAAAAGGTCTGAATTTCTGGCATTTTCCACAATCGATTTGGTCGGCCGGGTGTCGGTGCAGTAGGTGATCTTGATTCCCTTTCTGGGGGGACCTAAGACCAGATCCGGCGTGTAAATCCTGCCGTCCAATTCCATCGTCTCCCCCTTCTGCAGAGGGTTCCACAGCTTCAGCGGGATTCCCTGGGCTTTCGCCCTTTCCGCGTCGAATTTTCCAGCCCGGTCGATCTCCACGGTATAGCCGTAGCAAAGCACATTGTGATTCACCCGAAACGCCCGGATGCGGTATCCCTCCATCTCAAAGGTTTCCTCTGGTCCCTGGATTTCCCGGTAGATGATCTCAAAAGGCAGCTCCGGCGCAATCGTCCTCAGCGCATTCACCACTCTTTCCAGACCTTTCGGCCCGATCAGGGTAAGGGGCTCCGTGCGGTCGGCATTTCCCATCGTCAAAAGAAGCCCGGGCAGACCGCTGATATGATCCCCGTGATAGTGGGTAAAACAGATCACATCGATGGGCTTGAAGCTCCATCCCTTCTCTTTAATGGCAATCTGTGTCCCCTCACCGCAGTCTATGAGAATGCTGGAACCGTTGTACCGCATCATCAGAGCCGTCAGCCACCGATAGGGCAGCGGCATCATACCGCCGCTGCCCAGCAAGCAAATGTCTAACATGTTTGATCCTCATTTCCTAATTGATTCCCCTTATACAAAAACCGTCGTTTCTTCCTTTTCTACCGGAATGGAAAAGCCTTCACACCATTCTTCATAGCAGGCTTCGCAGAGGTCAAATTTGTGGATTTCTCCGTCTTTTTGGGAAAAATAGCCCCAGTTTTTTTCCACGTGGAGCTCCTCCCCTTCCGGCAGTTTTCCTTCCTCCCTGATCTTTCTTCCGCATTTGTTACAGTAGATGATTCCGTTTTTCTGCATTTGTTCCTCCCGTGTTTCCTTTTCGCTTCTTGTCCTCACATTATAGCGAATCCTGTCTCTTGCGTATAGTGGAAAATGGAACCAGAGGAGGGGGTTCCTCTGTCAGAAACGCTTCCACATCAGAATGGCATCCTCCGTAGGTTTTTCGTAAAAATTTTTGCGGATTCCTTCTTCCTGAAACCCCAATTTTCTATAAAGCCTCCTGGCGGAGCTGTTGCTTTCCCGGACTTCCAGGGTAAAAGAATCCACTCCTTCTTTTCTCCCTGCCTGAAGAAGGGAGCTTAAAAGCCGTTCTCCGATCCCCTGCCTTCGGAATCCTTCGGCTACTGCCACGTTGGTGATCTCCCCTTCATCCAAAACGCAAAGCATCCCGATATATCCGGCAATGCTTCCATCCTGCTCCGCCACCAGGTAGACCGTATTGGGCAGCTTCAGGGAATCCCGAAAGCCTTCTTCACTCCATGGCTTTGAAAAAATGGACGCTTCTATCCTGGCGACGCTCCCAAGATCCGCTTCCTCCATCTGTCTGACCGTCAGCATAATCCCTTTTCTGCCCTTTCCCGTTCTGCCTGGGACAGACGAAGATATTCCGGCTGATGCTCTCTCGCCGTCTCTGTCTTCCCTTCCGACAGATACTGCTCCGCCAAAACAGCCAGCGCACCTGCCCGCTGCTTGTTCACATGAGCCGGCGCAAAGGAATAAGGAACCTTCATGGCATCCTCGATCACCTGCCTGTATACAGGTACACCATCTCCCAGAAAGATCACCTCTTCCTTCTGTTCATTCAAAAAGTCAATGATCTCTGTCACCGGTACGGCCACCTGCTCCTTCAGGGCATGAAGCTTCCGCCCGCAGAAGCGGTAAACCCCGGTATATACCTGACTTCTCCTGGCATCCATCAGGGGGCATACCAGTTTGTCCGTCCCATAAAGGTTGTAAGCCAAGCCATCCACGGTGGGGACGCCGATCAACGGCTTATCGAGAGCCAGTCCCAGCCCCTTTGCCGTGGCAGAGCCGATGCGAAGCCCGGTAAAGGAACCAGGTCCCTTCGCCACAGCGATGGCATCCACGGTATTCAAATCCAGCTCCACCATGCGTGCGATCTCGTCCAGCATCGGGAGCAGCGTCTGGGAATGTGTTTTCTTGTAATTCACAGTATATTCCGCGAGCAGGTTCTCATCCTCCACCAGTGCGACGGATGCCACCAGCCCGGAACTGTCCAAGGCTAAAATCTTCATATGTCCAGCGCCTTTCCTTGAATTTCCGCAGGACACAAATAGTTTCCTGCGGCGTCTTTGATTCCAACGAATTATACTACACTTCCCGAAAATCTGCAAGCCGCGCCAAAAAAGCTGCTGCAAGGCTTCCTCTCATCCCACGGTAATCTTTCGGTAATCGAATCCCTTTTCCAAATCTTTCTCGATGAGCACCGGGATGGCATGTTCCGGGATCAGCTCTTGAATGAGTTCTGCCCACTCCACCATGGAAACTCCCTGCCCGTAGAAGCAGTCCTCGTAGCCAATCTCTTCCATCTCCTCAATATCTCCGATCCGATAGACGTCAAAATGGTAGAAAGGCAGCCGTCCGCCATCATAAATCTGTACGATGGTAAAGGTAGGGCTGTTCACCGCCTCCTCAATGCCCAGCCCTTTGGCAAACCCCTGGGTAAATACCGTCTTGCCGGTTCCCAGATCGCCGCTCAGGGTGTAGACCTGACCGGCAAGCGCCTGTTCTCCCAGCTTTCTTCCCAGCTCAAAGGTTTCTTCTGCACTGTTTGTCTCATAGATCATAGGGTTCATCCTTTCTGGCCGGTAATTCCAAGGAACGCAAAGGGATTCTGATCGTTCAAGAAATGGAGCAGCATATAGGCAGTCGGAAGGGCGACCCGTTCTTCCTTCAGGATCCGCCGTACCTCCTCCCGGTCTGCAATCACCGTATGGATTTCCTCCGTGTCTTCCTGTCCATCCTCGCTGACCGTCCCATCTGCATACCCATAAACCATACTGCAGCATTCGTCCGTCATCCCGATGGTGGTGAAGAAAGGTCTCTGATACATCGCATCCACCTTAAGGGGATGAAAGACAAGCCCTGTCTCCTCCCTCATCTCCCGTACGGCGGCATCATGAAACTCCTCGCCGTCGTCCACCAGACCTGCCGGGAATTCATAGATGTAATCATCAATGCTGTAACGGTATTGGCGCACCAGAACAATCCGGTCCCGGTTCTTTCCCGCAAGGCTATAGATAAGCACTCCGTCCGGCTTCTCATCTCTAGTATGTATCTTCATCTGTTCCATCGTCTTTGCCCGGGAGGCAACATAGTAATGGAATTCTCTGCCCTTCCGGTTCTTCGCATCCAACTGATATAGATTCAGATGTGGATTGTCCGTAAGCTTACGGATCTTCTTGATCTCTGGCATTCTCATTCACTCCTTCTATCATAAGAAAACCCTGAGAGACCAAACGCCCACAGGGTTCTTTCGCCTAATCATTATGAATCATAACACGGCTGACATACTTATACAAGATAAATGTAACAATGGAAACCAGAATTCCTTTCAGCAGGTTGAAGGGAACGACTGCAAACAGTACGAAGGTACTAAGTCCACTGATGCTTCCGTTGACTGCTGTCCCCATGGCGATGATGGCGTCCATTCCTCCGAACGCTGCGGCATAGGCAGGGAGCAGAACGAAGGCGTTGAGCACTCCTCCCACCACTGCCATGCAGAGTGTTCCCACCGCCATACCGATAATCGCCTGTTTTCTGGTCTTTCTCATGCGGTAGAGCATACCAGCCGGCACCACCAGCGCACACCCAATCAGGAAATTTGCCAGCTCACCGACACCTGCCGTCATGGTTCCGTTGATCAGGAAATTCAAAAGGATCTTCAGGAACTCCATCATCACTCCGGCTGCCGGCCCCATGATGAAGCAGCCGATCAGGATCGGAACCTCACTGAAATCGATCTCATAGAAGGAGGGTGCAAATGGAAGCGGGATCTCAAAAAGCATCAGGATCTCCGCTACCGTCGTCAGCATGGCAATCTGAGCCATGAAGCGCACTTTCGTGCTGGTGTTGTTTTTGGTCATTACGTTGGAACTCATTTTCTTACTCCTTTTCTTTGTACGGGCTTTTCGTAAGCCCTTGATGTGTAGGAAAAGAAAATCCCGGCTGTCAAAGAAGGATATCAAAAAGCCCTGAATTCCAAGGAACTCAGGGCATGCAAAACAATCCTGTCTTTTCTTCTCTCATCCAGACTATACTGTCGGTACCGGAATTGCACCGGTTCAGCCACCTTTGAAGTGGGTCGCGGACTCTACCGCCGGTGGGGACTTTCACCCCGCCCCGAAGATTTCTTTTTTTACGAAGCCTATTATACTAGGAATTGTTTCATCTTGCAAGTATTTTTTTCAGACAATTATCCCCGCCTTTTTCTGACAACTACGATATAGTAGGGAATCAGCGGAATCAGAGCTGCCACCCACGCTGCCGGGTCTGCCAGACAGACGCCTGCAAAGGTGGTATGCCCTGCCACCAGAAAGATGATGGATGCACGCGCAACCAGCTCAAAAACGCCTCCCAGCATGGGGACCAGACCGTATCCCATCCCCTGCAGCGCGTTGCGGTAGAGAAAGATGCTTCCCAGCATCGGATACGCCCAGCAGGCAACCCGAAAGTAAATCAAGGCTGCCTCGATCACCTCTGTCTCCTCCGGTGAAATAAAGATATAGACCAGATACCTGCCGCAAAAGACGATCAGCAGGATCATGACCACGCTCCATGCCAGAATCATCAGCTGCGTCACTTTGATTCCTTTTTTTACCCGGTCGAAGTATCCGGCTCCCTCATTCTGCCCTACATAGGTGGCAATGGTAGCCCCAAAAGAAGTAAACACCGTAACGACGATGTTCTGGATCTTGTTGGCAGCGGAAACACCTGCCATATAAACGGCGCCGTAAACGTTGACCGCTCCTTGCATGATGATGGCTCCCACAGCCGTGATGGAAAACTGGAGCCCCATAGGCACGCCCAGCTTTAAAAGCCGCTTTACCGTCTCAGGGGAAAACCGGAAATCTTCTTTTTTCAGCCTCAGAATCTCAAATTTTTTGATGATGTAGATCAGGCACAGCACCGCGGAGATCGCCTGGGCGATGACGGTTGCGTAAGCGCAGCCCTCCACTCCCATGCCAAACCATAGGATGAACCCGATATCCATCCCTACGTTCAGCGCTGCTGAGATGATCAGGAAATACAGCGGCGACTTGCTGTCCCCCAGCGCCCTCAATACGGCAGCCAGGGCATTGTACGCCCCCGTCGCCAGAAGCCCCGCGTAGATGATCGCCATATACGTTCGGATATCCGGAAGCAGATCCTCCGGTGAATTCATCAGCCTTAAGATCGGTTCATTCGCCCAGAGAAGCCCTCCTGTCATCAGGATGACCACCGCCAGGGAAATATAGATCGACATTGCCACATAGTGACGCATATCATCCAGTTTTCGCGCGCCAAACGCCTGTGCCACCCAGATGGCAAAGCCGCTGGTCAGCCCATTCAGCCAGCCGGTCACCAAAAAGATCAAAGAACTGGTGCTCCCGATGGCTGCCAGGGCGTCCACTCCCAAAAACTGGCCGGCTATGATGGAATCTGCCACATTGTAAAGCTGCTGGAACAGATTTCCCAGACACATGGGAATCATGAACTGGATGATCAGCTTTACCGGGCTTCCCTTTGTCATATCATTTGTCATTGTTCTTCTCTTCCTTTATTCTTCCTTTGTGTT